>CAZIDC010000479.1:0-2942 GCA_964537885.1 uncultured Syntrophaceae bacterium
CCCCCCGCCTCCTCCGGAGGAAACAAGCTTTGATCGTCGGGGCTAAAGGGCAACCCAGCCGATGCTTCCGGCGCGTTCCGATCTGACCCCCAGGCCCAAACAGAGGCATTCCCCCATTTTTTCAAAACTCTAAAGTGTTACGAATGTTCTAACCTTGAACCCTGTCCTCAAGATTTGCAGGTCATGTGGCAGACTCCCGTGGGGGTTTCAACCGCGTAGGGGAAAAATCTCTTTTTGAACCAGAGGGCCACGTTGACCAGGGAAATCAGAACGGGAACCTCCAGCAGGGGGCCGATGACCGCGGCAAAGGCTTGCCCGGAATTGATCCCGAAAACCGCCACCGCCACGGCGATGGCCAGCTCGAAGTTATTGGAGGCGGCGGTGAAACTCAGGGTTGTGGATTGTTCATAAGAAGCCCCTGCTTTCATGGAAAGGAAAAAGGAAACGAAAAACATGACTACGAAATAAATAAATAAGGGGACGGCAATCCGCACCACATCCATGGGGAGCTTAACAATATATTCCCCTTTTAAAGAGAACATAACAAGGATAGTGAACAGGAGGGCAATCAAGGTAATCGGGCTGATTTTGGGAATGAATTTCTCTTCGTACCACTCACGCCCCTTGGTTTTCAGACCGATGATCCGGGAGAAGAGGCCAGCAAGGAAAGGGATTCCAAGGTAGATGAAAACACTCTCGGCGATCTGGCCGATGGTGATTTTAACGGCCATTCCCTTTAACCCAATCCAGGGCGGCAGGACGGTGATAAAGATATAGGCATAGATTGAGAAAAAGAGGACCTGGAAAATAGAATTGAAGGCAACCAGGCCGGCGCAGTATTCCCTGTCCCCATAGGCCAGGTCGTTCCAAACGATGACCATGGCGATACAGCGGGCCAACCCGATCAATATCAGGCCGACCATGTACTCCTGATATCCGGCCAGGAAGGAAATGGCCAGGAGGAACATGAGGATGGGACCGATAATCCAGTTCTGGACCAAGGAAAGAACCAGGACGCGGTAGTTCCGAAAAACCTGTCCCAACTGCTCGTATTTGACCTTGGCCAGCGGCGGGTACATCATCAGGATGAGCCCGATGGCAATGGGAATATTGGTAGTGTCCACCTGAAACTGATTCCAAAAATTTACCACGCCGGGGAACAGGTATCCCCATCCCACCCCAATAAACATGGCTAAAAATATCCACAAAGTTAAAAACTGGTCAAGAAAAGACAATTTTTTAACCGCAACTTTTTCCTCCATTTTCCCTCCCGCGAAATCAGCTAAAAGCGTTCATTAGTTCGTGTTCCAGATGAAAAACAAGCCGATTAAAATGATCAATACTCCACTTCCTTTGCGCAGGTAGGCCAGACTCGTAATCAATCCTTTCGCCTCCAGCAGCCGCTTAGCCAGACCCATGGAAGTCCCGGCGATCAGAATCAAGGTACAATGGCCCAGAGCGTATAGGAAGAGAAGCAGGCCCCCATAGGCTAAATTTCCTTTCGCGGCGATATAGACCAGGAGAACCGCAAGGATGGGGGTGGCGCAGGGGCTGGAGACGACTCCAAAAAGAAGACCAAGGAGAAAGGCCCCCCATGGCCCGGCCTGCCTCGGCTTCCAGGTTTGAGGCAGCGGAAGATCAAAATTCCATACCCCCAGGAGATGCAAGCCCATGACCAAGCAAACGGCCGCAACCAAGTAAGGCCAGAAATTGCCCACGTCCCCGAGTAATTGGCCCATCAGCGCGGCAATAAACCCCAGGAGGGTAAAGGTAATGGTCAGGCCGACCACAAAAAGGAATGAGAAGGTGAAGGCTTTGCGCGCTCCGCTCGCTCCCCGGTAGGCACCCACAAAGGCCATCATCAGGGGGATCATGGCTAAAACGCATGGATTGGAAGCGGTCAGGGCTCCTCCCAAAAGCACCGCGAGAGGAGCGAGCCAAGGACTACTTTGAATAATAACGTTAATATCGCCCAGAATGGACTCCATCTTCAACTTGCTCCGATTTCCTTTAATTCGTTCCTGATTGAGTGCTTCTAAGGTTTCTTTTCCTGGCCTACCGAAGTCTTATCTTGCCCCGCCAAAAACCCGACTACCCGATCCCTAATTTGGTCCCTAACCCTTCTAAAGGCAATGAGTTTTTCTTGGTCACTGCCGGTAGCTTCCGCCGGGTCCGGAAAGCCTATATGGATTTTTTGGGTTCCACCGAAAAAAACCGGGCAAGCCTCGTCGGCCTGACTGCAAAGGGTTATTACATAATCAAACTGCTGCCCGGCAAATTCATCCAGTCCTTTGGAACGAGCGGCCGCAATGTCAATACCCAGCTCCTGCATCACGGCAACCGCCAGGGGTTGGACGATGGATGGCTCGGTGCCGGCGGAAAATGCTTCAAACTTGCCCGCCAGATCATGGTGGACTAAGGCTTCGGCCATCTGGCTGCGGGCGCTGTTTCGGGTGCAAACAAATAGAACGCGCTTCATGAAAAACCCCTTTCCCAAGGCAAAATAACCTCTTGAACCAGAAGCCCGGGCCGCGGTCAGGATTTAGTCCGGTCTTTTCACCGGCATCCTTAACGGCTTGGTTAACTGGCCAGTTGCCCTGCATTTGCTCCGCCGGAGCACGGGAGCAGCATGATATTCCCGCCCGGTCCACAGCAGTCCTGCGACATGCTTTTTCCCCCTTTTTATTTTTGTAGCCAGGCTTTCACATCTTCCTTCTTGGGGATCTTGCCGACGGATTTAACCTGGCCATCCACGACGACCGCGGGCGTCCCGAAAACGCCGTAACTGGCAATTTTCAGCAAGTCCGTAACTTTTTCCACGTTGGCCTGCACCCCTGTTTCGGCCACGACCTCTTTAACGACTTTCTCGGTTGCTTCACATCTGGCGCAGCCAGGACCCAGAATTTTTATTTCCATCTTCATCCCTCCCTATTCCTTTCTTA
>CAZIDC010000480.1:0-2937 GCA_964537885.1 uncultured Syntrophaceae bacterium
GGAAATCGTCATTCCGGGCAAGCGAAGCGCGACCCGGAATCCAGGATTTTCAAGCGATGCTGGATTCCGGCTTTAGCCGGAATGACGGCGAAAGTTACTTTTGCAAAAACCTCCTTTAAAAACTATTTTCATTGGGCCCTTCTCTAAACTAAATGACCCCTTTATGAAATTGAGGGCCCGAAGAGGGATAAAATGAAACCTTCGATTCCTTTCTTAGAAACGGTCCAGTTTTTTCAGAGGCCACCCGCCGGCATTCCCGGCAGCCCGGAATATAACGCTGCTTTCTCTCACATACTGGCTAAATCTGCTTCAGCAGATGCCGCGTCCATCTGGCAGGTGGATACGCAAAATCAATTACACCTCGTTTCAAGTACGGACATTCCTATTGACAAAGTGAAGGATATTACTCTACGCGGGGGGGAAGGGATCGGCGGAGCCGCGACCTTATCGCGTCAGCCAATCTGGGTGGTTAATGCCCAGAGACAAACCGTTCATGATTCACGTATTGATGAAAGATTCGGCCTTAGAACCTATGCCATGGTTTCTGCGCCGATTCTTTTCGAAGACCACCTTTTCGGTGTCTTGAATATCCTGAACCATCGCTCCGATAAGATCTTTCCCCCGGAGTGGAAAGAGTGGCTCTGCGCCCTTGCAGTAATGTATGCTGCCGCAATGGCAAAGGCGGGGAAATTAGTTCCTTATAGATTTTTTGAGCAGATGGAAACCGGAAGGAAGGAGGAGTCTCCCCAATTTGAAGAAGGGAAGACCGTCATCATAGGGATTAGCCAGGCAGTTCAAGAGGTCCTTCACCTTTGTCTCAAGGCAGGCGAAACCTATATTCCCGTATTGATCTATGGGGAGACGGGGACCGGCAAAGAGCTGGCTGCGCGCCGGATTCACGAGGCCAGTCCCCGCGCGCAGGGGCCCTTTTTAGAAGTAAACTGTGCCGCCCTGTCCGAGACGCTCCTGGAAAGTGAGCTCTTCGGTCACGTCAAAGGGTCTTTCACCGGGGCGACCCACGATCGTTCCGGGAAATTCGTGGCCGCGTCGGGGGGGACGCTCTTCCTGGATGAAATCGGGGAGATGAGCGTGGCCTGCCAGGCGAAAATACTGAGGGTACTGGAAGATAAAAAGGTGACCCCTCTCGGTTCGGAAAGACCCGTGCCCTCCGACACTCGCATCGTGGCCGCTACCAACAAAAGTTTAATGGAGTTGATGAAGGAGAAGAAGTTTCGGGAGGATCTCTATTATCGGCTCTGCGGCATTGAAATCAGGGTTCCTCCCCTGCGCGAGCGGTTGGAAGACATTCATCTCTTGGCACTCCATTTCTTAAATAAGGCTCACACCCAACAAGAAAGGAAACCTCCGCGTGAACGACCTCTGCGCCTTTCCCCGGAAGCGTTGGATCTGTTAATGACCTACACCTGGCCGGGGAATGTGCGCCAGCTTGAGCAGACATTATTCGCTGCGGCGGCGCTCTGCGAGGGAGACGAAATCACACCCGCCAATTTCCCGGCCTGGCTTCATAAGCCTGTAACCTCTGGAGTAAAAGAACACGCTTCTTCCCCCGCTGGAAGCAATCATCCTGACCTACAACCTGTGCCGGAAAAAGATTGCCGATTTCTAAAGGATGGAGAACGAACGCGCTACCTGGAGGCCCTCAACACTACAAAATATCGGGGGACTGGACGCTGGAACGTGAGCGCTGCGGCGCGTCAATTGGGTATCCCAAGAGAAACCCTGGCTTATCATTTAAGAAAACTGCGCCTTTTCCGGTAAAAACCAACCAACCCCTGCAGTGGATGACATTTGCAACAATCTCCAAAGTTTCACTTCAGCCCCAGCTTGCGCAAGGGCTGAACGTAGTTGTCGGTCGCCGCTTGGGTTTTAAAAGGGGAGATCGCGGTGTAACCCTCCAGGGAGAACTTGGGATCGATCTTAAGGACTTCTGCAACCTCAGCACGCGCCTCCTTTTCGTGCCCCATATACCAGTATGTAGAAGCTAAACCCAGGTGACCGCCAAGGTGTTTTGGGAAGAGATGGAGCGCCTTCTTATAGGTAGCTACTGCTTCCTGGTACTGCCCGAGCTGGCGATAGGCGTGTCCCAGAGTAATCAATACAGCGCTGCCTGCGGCAATGGGGCTGAGACGAAGGCACTTCTCGAAAAAAGGGATGGCTTCCTGAAACCGTTCGGAATAGTGGAGCGCGCAGGCTAACGCATAGTAGGCATGGGCGGAATTGGGGCCGAGGGTCACGGCCTTTTCCGCCTCCGTGAGGGCCTTATCGTGTTCCCTGAGAAATATATAAGGAATAACCAACTCAGCGCGGCTGAATGGAGAAGAGTCATCGAGTTCGACGGCCTTTTCCCCCTGTTCAAGGGCTCTCTCCAAACCCTCTCGGTAATTTCTGTATACCCCGAGAAGGGCCTCATTTGTGGTGACTTTACACAGCAGACTATAAGCCGTTGCGAATTGGGGGTCCAGCGCAAGGGCCTCCTTTATCAACTGCCGGGCCTGAGCTTGGCTCTCTTTGTTCCAGATTTGGTAAAGCTTACCCGCCTGCAAAGTTTTTAAATAAGCCTCGAAGTTCTTCGTCCCTTTGCCCCGTAAGCGCGCATCCTCACCTTTAGTCAATTTTGCCTGTATGGAGATCAGGACCTTCATGGTAATTTCATCCTGCAGGTCTAAGATATCCTTCAGGTCCCGGTCATAACGCTCCGAGAAAAGGTGTTTTCCCGTCAGAGCATCGATGAGCTGCGCAGTGATTCTCACCTTCTCCCCACTTTTCCGAAGGCTCCCCTCCAGCACATACCGCACGCCCATCTCTTCGGCGACTTGCCGAACCTTCACGGATTTCCCCTTGTAGGTAAAGGTGGAGTTGCGGGCGATCACAAATATGTGCTCGATTTTAGATAGGCCGTTGATGATCTCCTCGGCG
>CAZIDC010000481.1:0-2934 GCA_964537885.1 uncultured Syntrophaceae bacterium
GTTAGAGGTTATGGACTGCTTGCCCTTTTGATCATCACCCTTATTACCTTCAGCATCCCTGCACCCGTCATAGCCCAAGCCAAGCCGATAAAAGCCATCCTCAATGTACCCTGGGGGCCCGAAACCGCTGTTGGCCTCCAGCATAAAGATTTCGTCGATTTGGTTGCGGAGAAAACCAAGGGGCGCCTGCAAATTGACGCCTATTATAGTTCATCCCTTTATGGATTGGACCAACAGACCCCTATGCTCCAGAAGAACGTCATCCAATTTGGCGCCCAAAGTGGTTGGTACTGGCAGAAGCTTGACCCGGCTTGCACCCTGACCTGGTGCCCATTTTTCTTTCCCAACAAGGAGAAAATGGCTCAGTGGTACCGAACTCCAAAAGTTCAGGATTTCTTGGAAAAATATATGGGGAAGAAATACGGGTTGATGAATCTGCCCGATATCGGCTGGGTAGGTTCAAATCCTCTTCTCTGGAGTACGGACTGGGAACTTGATTCTCTCGAAAAGCTGAAGGGGAAAAGGCTGGCCACGTGGGCGGATTCGGATGATGCCTTATTTGGCGCTTTCGGGGCGATGGGACTGACCACCAATTTTACAAATCATTATACCCAGCTCCAGACCAAGATGGTGGATGGAGCGGCGGGAACGGCGATTCCGAACTTGAAGCCATGCGGGCTGGGCGAGTTTACGAAATTCCGCCACCTGCCCTTTTTGTATCACAATGCCCTTTCCACCGTGGTCAACCCCGTCTTTTGGAATAAGCTTCCCAAAGACATTCAGAACATCATTGTGAAGGAAGTTTGCCCGGAAGTGGAAAAGCGGGCCAACGAGCGGATTCAAACTTTAGAAAGCAGCATGATCAAATTTGCCGAACAAAGTATCGGCCAAAAGGAAATTCTCGTTCCGCCTGATGTTTTTTTCCCCATGCTGGATTGGGCCGTAACCAATATCTGGGAGAAAAGAGTTCGTGATTATCCCGCTGGCTTACCCCTGTGGGAGGAAGGAGCGAAGGTCTCCGGCTATACTTTGAAGAACGGAAAGTTTACCGGGGTGAAGGAATCCTGGGAGAAATTTTTTGTGGAAATCTACGGCGGGAAGCTGAAAAAGTAGGAGAAAACGCAAGGAGAGCCATCGCGGATGAAAAAATGGATTCAAGGGCTTATCAACGGGTCCGCCAAATTCGCCGACTGGACCAGCATATTCCTGTTAGCCTTCATTACGGTCCAGTTGATCGTGGTGGTCATCCTCCGCTATGTGTTTTTTACCAATATCCGCTGGTTTGAGCAGAGTTCCACGATTCTTTTCTTTTATTTGGTCTTTATTCCTGCCGGTTTGCTATCCCGAAGCGGGCGGCATCTCAACGTGGAAGTCCTCTGGGAGTACCTGCAAAAGCATGAAAAACAAAAAGCGCTTTGGGTTTTGCATATTGCGTTACGGTTGACCGAAGCGCTTTTTTGCGCCCTCGCCCTATATTTCTCCTGGGAATACACGGTTCATTTGATTGAAGTCAACGCCACCTTTGACCAGGAGTTTTTTGGGCGCCGCGTCCCCCAGTGGACGACGTCGGTCGCCTTTATCCTCGGCTTTTTCTTCCTGTTCCTCCATACCGCGGAAGTTCTGGTCCATTCCGCCATCAAAAAGAAAATTTAGGGAGAGGGGCTGATGGCCATCGTTCTCGTCGCCCTCGGGATTCTTTCTTTGCTCTGCGGCGTATCTCTTTATGCGGGGCTGGGTTATTCAGCCGGCCTGGGGGCCTGGGCCGCAGATATTCCCTTGGAAGCCATCATCGCCTCGGCCGCCGGCTCTTTGCACCGGGAGGTCTGGTTAGCCATTCCTTTCTTTATCCTCACCGGCTACCTCATGGCGGAAGGGACCATGCAGCGGCTTATCAAGGCGGTGGATGCCTTTATTGGCTGGGTGCCCGGGGGCTTGGCTTTAGTCATGGTCGTCAGTTGCGCCCTATTTGGAGCCTGCTCCGGTTCCATCGTAAGCGCGGTGGCGGCCGTGGGTTCCATCATGATTCCCATGATGGAAGAACAGGGTTATAACCGGGCGTGGTCGGCGGCCTTGGTCTCCGTTGCGGGGGTATTGGCCATGCTCATCCCGCCCAGTAATCCATTTATCATTTACTGCGGGGTCACCGAAACGCCGGTGGGCCCAATGTTTCTCGCCGGAATCCTTCCAGGAATCCTTTTGATCATCATCCTTTACATCATTATTCTCATGATGCCGGAAGGCAGGATTCGCAGTAAGAAAAAATATACCTGGAAGGAAAGAGGAAAAGCCTTATACGAAGTATTTCCCGTCCTGGGCATCCCCGTGGCCATTTTGGGCGGTATTTATGGAGGGATCACCACTCCGGTTGAAGCGGCTGCCGTCGCTTGTGCCTATGCCGCCATCCTCGGCCGTTTCGTTTATCGAACGCTTACGTTAAAGGGGATCATAGATTCCCTGAGAACTTCGGTGCAGATTACGAGCATGATCTTTGTCCTGGTGGCCATGGCCTATGGCGTCAATGCCGTGGTCACCATGCTGGGCGTTCCCACCGGGCTGGCCTCTTTGGCCCTGGGATTTGGGAAGATGGGGCTGCTGCTCATGGTGATGGGCCTGATGCTCTTCATGGGGTTTATCCTGGAAGAAATCAGCACCATGGTGGTGATGGTGCCCATTTTCTGGCTTTCGGTCATCCGCCTGGGGATCGACCCTTTGCATTTCGGCGTGGTGATCTGCACGGCCGCGGCGATCGGTTATTCCACTCCGCCCATTGCGCTGAACTTGTACACCGCGGCTTCGGTCGCGAACGTTCCGTCAACGATGGTCTTTCGCAAAGTCATTCCCTTTCTGATCGGAATCACCATACTGAACGTCATTGTGGTCTTTATTCCGCAATTATCTACCTTTCTTCCCCGGCTGTTTTATAAATAACCGGCG
>CAZIDC010000482.1:0-2928 GCA_964537885.1 uncultured Syntrophaceae bacterium
CAAACAATACAGGAGTTGAAAGGAAACTCATAGAATGAATAACGACCGCAAATATCAGCGCTATACTATAAGTCAAAGCGGAAATACATCGGATCAGCCTGAAGTTTTTATTGGAAATAAATTGGTTCGTCTTGTGGACTTCTCCGTTGGTGGTTTTTATGTTGTTTCAGAATCAAAACCTTCTGGAGACGAAATAAACATTTCAGTCAAATTTGGTAATAGCGGAAGGATAGACTTGGTCGGAAGGGTTGTCCGAGTGAAGGGGGAAGGAGACATGTGGGGTATCGCAATAGACGTGTCAAAAAACTACAAGCTGCATACTCTCCGAGAGGTATGACTCTCCATGCACTTCCGCCATTTTATTAATGAATTACGATTTTTATCGAGAGAAAATCTTTAACCTTCTTTAACCTTACCAGGATTCGCGATTTACAAAGGAATGGAAGTAATATGCTGATTTGAAAGAACAATTTATTACTGAAGTCCACACCGAGGTAGAATCAGTAGAAGTCCAATATTCAGAACGGTAATCCATGATGAAAACGCGAGCTATTATCATCCTTGATTTTCCATTCATATAATAGTATTAAAGATCAATAGTTTCTCTTATTAGCTCAGTAAACCCATCAACCGTCCCCTTAACCTTCTGGAGTCCGCCGTGAAAAGGAGTCGCCGGAAAGTGCCGATATTTGGCCTCTGCGGAGGTTACCATACCTCTGTGGAGGCTTATTATTTTCTCCTAAATAATTCTCCCTAATTTTTTCCAGCAAATTGTTTCACTCAAATGAAAGGAGTCCGAAAAATGCCGTACCTTATCACAACTATGTTGTATCCAGGCGATAAAGCAGAAGAAGTGGCAAAAAGATATCTTGAAGCGATAACAAAATATCCTCCCGATGGTAGTTTGGGAACCGAAATTGTGCCAGCTGCGGTGAAATCAACGCTTCAAGGCATAAAGGTCATGGCAATTAGTGAGGTAAAAAAAGGGAAACTTGAAGATGCCATGACTAGGACAGTGAATATAATTACGATGTTCCACAGTATTAAAGGATTTGAATCTACAACAGAGACTTATCTGACGGTTGAAGAAGCCTTGAAAACTATAGGTATGTAACCTAAAGCGGATAAATCATTTTTTGGTGGGGAAACAAAAAGGCAGGGTTCAGCAATGGCTTTGCCTTTTTTTAATGCACATAGCAACCAGTAATTGTTAATTTTGGGGGGTATGTTTTTGAGGACTTGTAGGCACTCAATTATCACCCTCCCCTACCCTGTTTCCCTTCCAGAAACCGTCTCTTTGAGAGGTGGTCTGGGTTCTTAGGACAGGGAACAGGGATTTATAAGCGGGAAACTGCTCCTGGTTTAAGTTCATGCCGCAGCCTGGATTTAGAAGTCTTTCAGGTTTTCATCATATCCGTCATGATTCTTAAGGGGTAAATCCTGATAGATGGATGTGATCACTTCTTTAAAAGTCAGAGGCGCCATAACTACACCCCAACCTTTTTGGGCTTGAAAGATTCCATCGTATGCTGAATCGTGATAGCTCCGTATACGATGGGGGATATCTCGCTCGGTAAGGATAGAATCGAGAAGTTTGGCTTCAATTTCATTCTCAAGAATCAAAATTTTCTTAAACTGCTCCATCGATAGTTTCCCTTAGATGCGGGGGTAGAAATGCCCCTATATCTATCACGAAATGCAATTTTAAAGCTTCTTTTCTCAAATCGTCCCCCAAAGGATCACACCTTTGAATTTCTCCGGCAGCCGGGACCGGTCAGTATGCTGCGGCCGCCTGCCTCAGGGATGACCTGTATCTGTGTGCCAATGCGCTCTTTGAGGGCCGCGACATGGGAGATGACGCCGATCAGCTTGCCGTCCTGCCGCAGTCCCGCCAGGGTCTCCAGGGCCGTTTCCAGGGCGTCTTCGTCGAGGGTGCCGAATCCTTCATCGAGGAACAGGGAGTCGACCCGCACGTTCTTGCTCGCCATCTGAGAAAGGCCGAGGGCCAGGGCAAGGCTCACAATGAAACTTTCACCGCCGGAGAGATTTTTCGTGGAACGGATCTCGCCTGCCTGGTAATTGTCGATCACATTCAGCTCCAGGGGCTGCGCGGCGTCGCGGATGAGGAGATAGCGATCCGTCATCTTCGCGAGCTGACGGTTGGCATGGGCGGTCATCATCTCAAAGGTCAACCCCTGGGCAAAGTTCCGGAATTTCTTGCCATCCGCCGAGCCGATAAGCTGATGCAGGTCATCCCAGCGGGCGCATTCTTTTTTCTGTGCTTCGATATTCTTCAGGCGTCCCTGCTGCTTTTCCCTCAGTTTCTCGTTTTCAATCAAGATCTTCAGGATGCCGCCGGTATCGAGCCTGATTTGTTTCAGGTCGACATCACAGGCGCTGATGTTTTCGTTCAGCGTTTCAACGGATTGATCCGTCAGATTTTTCGCGCGTTCCGCGGCAAGGGCCTCCGACCTGTCCTTCCGGCGGGCCCCAAGCTCCGTTTTTTCCCTGATCAGGGATTTCTCCCTGTCGGCGAGCAGCTCCCGTTCTTCTTCACTCAGGCGCGCTGAAAGATAGTCCGCCTCGCCTGCGAATCCCGCCCCTTTAATCCGCTCCATCAGTTTTCGTTCCGCCTGCGCCAGTTCATCCGCCTGCTTGACCGTTTTTTCTTTCAATGAAGCAATTTTTTCTTTCAGAAAGCCGATCTCATTTTCGATGCGCCCGCAGTCCTCGCGCGCCTTTTCCAGGGCTTTGCCCGCCCGATCCACGGCTTCCGCCGAACGCTTTTCCTCCTGGTCGGCGTTCTTTTCGCCGAACAATTCCCGGCGGGAACCGCTCAGGGATTCATACTCCCCTTTCAGACCGTCACATTCTTTGCGTCTTGCCGCCAGATCTTCTCCGAGGTTGCCCAGCAGGGCGTTATACTTC
>CAZIDC010000483.1:0-2922 GCA_964537885.1 uncultured Syntrophaceae bacterium
TTCTATGGCTGGGTCATTACGGGGGCCGTCTTTTTAAATTTAGCAATGGCTTACGGAGCGCAATATTCTTTTGGGGTTCTGTTCCCTTCGATCATCGAGGAATTCCAATGGAATCGCCAAAGCCTGGCGGGAGCTTTCTCCCTCTATACTTTCATGTACAGCTTTCTGGGTGTGCTCCTCGGCCGTTGGACCGACCGTTTTGGCCCGCGATTAATTCTGGTCTGCGGCAGCATCCTCCTGGGATCAGGGATCGGGTTAATCAGCCAGGTCAAAGAACCCTGGCACCTCTACGTGGTCTATGGCCTTCTGGCTTCCTGGGGCATGGGGGCAACTTACATCACCGCCAATCCCATCGTCGTGAAATGGTTCATTGCCAAGCGGGGATTGGCCGTCGGCATCGCGCAATCGGGGCTGGGCGTAGGAATTGTTCTCGTCCCCCCTTTGGTCGGTACCCTGATTACGGCTTGCGGCTGGCGTACGACCTGTATGATCCTCGGAACCGCCGTCTTTGCGGTTTTGTTTACCATGGCCTTTTACTTAGTCGGGTACCCGGAAAAGGTCGGCCTTCTGCCGGACGGACTGCCGGCGGAATCCGGCAATTTAACTCGCCAGTCGATTTATAAAGAAGAAACCTGGTCGGTTGCCGAAGCCATTCACACCCGCTCCTTCTGGCTCCTGACCGCTCTTTTCTTCTGCACCTGGCTCTTTGTCTTCCTCCCTCTGGTGCATTTGGTAATTTTTGCCCTGGACATCGGGCTTTCCCGTCATTCCGCGCTTATCGCTCTGAGCGTTCTGGGAGGATTTTCCACCCTTGGCCGATTAATCATGGGGTTCATCTCCGACCGCATCGGCCGCAAGCCCACGTTGGGTTTGAATCTCGCCCTGCAGGTCTTTTCCTGGTTCTGGATTATGGGTACCTCCAGCAATTGGATGTTGATCATTTTTGCCGCGGTCTTCGGTTTTTCTTACGGGGGGGTCAGCTCGGTATTCCCCTCCATTGTCGGAGATTATTTCGGGCGGTTGAAAGCCGCTTCGGTGATCGGAGCGATCTTTACGCTTGCGGGAACCTCCGCGGCCATCGGCCCTTTTTTGGGCGGGTACATATATGATTTAACCCATGGTTATCGCCTGGCCTTCCTTCTCGGCGCCCTGACGAACCTGATCGCTCTGCTCCTCATCTTTTTCTCCAATCCGCCGAGAAAAAAAGGAATATAAGACGCTGGGTAATGGGCCTTTAGCCTTGAGCCTATTACCTCTCGCCTATAGCCTGTTGCCTCTCTCCGACTAGCGACATTTACATCAACCCGGCGAGGCTGCGGGGATCGCGCGGCTCCCAGCGGCCGGCATCCACCGCAGTGATGAAGTCCAAGAGGGAACGGTTGAAGCGTTCAGGCTCCTCCAGATTCAGCGGGTGGCCGCAGCGGGGATAAACCTCCAATCCGGCGCGGGGGATGTGCCGTTTCATAAATAAACTGCCCTCCATTCCCGGATCGTCTTCGTCCCCCAGCATGATCAGCGCCGGCAGGCTCAGCTCCTTAAGCTGCTGGCCTAAGTCCGTCACGGACGGCCGCTGCCGCTGCACTCCCAGAAAGGTATAGGCGGAGCCCGTGGCCGAGTGTTCCTCTAACTGCCGGCGGAATTCTTCCCAGGCGCGGGGATTTTTGTTCTGAAGCTGCACCCGCGTCGGTCCCTGGCTGTAGGCCCCGGAAAGCACTTTCATACCCTCCCGCATAATTTTTTCGGCCATCTCGGTCACTCTCCGGTGAAACTCCTGGCGGTTCTGCCCGCTGCCATAGCCCGAACCGGCAATGGTGAGCGACCGGACCCGCTCGGGAAATTTCAGCCCGAAGAGAAGGGTTGTATAACTGCCCATGGAAAGCCCGCAGACATGGGCCTTGTCCACCCCCAGAGCGTCTAACAGCCCCTTGACATCGGCGATCTGCAGATCCTGGGAGTAGGCCTCGGGAGAATTCGGCACGTCAGAAGGCAGGTAACCCCGGGCCGAAAAGGTGATGGCCCGGTAGCGGCTGGAGAAGAACCGCATCTGCGGCTCCCAGCTTCGCCAATCGCCCGCGAACTCGTGAACGAACAGAATCGGAATTCCGCTTCCCGCTTCCTCATAGTAGAGGTTTACGTTGTTGACCAACACCTTCGGCATAGTGTCCTCCTATATTTTTTCCCAGCGCCCCGCCACAAAGGCGCCGGTTTCTAATCCTTTTCGGTGCCCTTCCATTTCAATCTCTGAGGCCCGATCCGGGTCATCTTCTTTTTGAAAATGGATGGCGGTTCTGATCAAACCTTCGACGGGGATGAGGGAGCGCAATTCCTCGGGAGACCGGAAGATGGCCCTGGAAAATAGGGTGTCTTTCATTTTAGATTTGGCCCTCCGGCGCGCAGCCCAGGGGCTGTGGCTGTTCAGCGTAGCCGCAACAACGCACCCCCCTTTTCTTGTTACCCGAAATAATTCCTGGAAGGCCCCTGCGGCATCCTCGATAAACTCAAGCGTCGTAACCGAGACCGCTTTATCAAAGGAGTTTTCCGGAAAAGGAAGGCGCAATAGATCCCCGGCAACCACCTGGAAATGACGTCCCCTGATTTTCTGCCTGGCCCGCCGGATCATCGGCAGGGATATATCCAGACCGATCACGTCTGAGCCAGAGGATACCATATCAGAAGTAAAACCCCCCGTACCGCAGCCGGCATCAAGGATAACCTCGCCCTGGGCGGGCCTTAATAGATCCTGGATCAGCTCCCCCTCGTATTTCTTCACTAAGGCCCCGATGGGTGTGGTGAACCATCGGTCATACGCTTCCGGCCAATCATCGAAAAGCTTTTTCTTTTCTTCTTCGGTCAATAAGGGATACCCTCCTCCCCGAAGCCGAAGCTTATCATCCCTTCGCCGCCGGTTCAACTACAATATCT
>CAZIDC010000484.1:0-2908 GCA_964537885.1 uncultured Syntrophaceae bacterium
GTAATTTAAAAGAACGCTTAGCCTTTCGAGGATGACGGTGGGCTGAGCTTGTTCCAGGACCTCCTTTTTGGTCACCCCCGAGGGAACGGCGAAGACCCGGATTCCGGCGTTCTTCGCAGTTTGAATGTCGGTCAATGAATCGCCGACCATGATTACCTCTTCTTTGGACAGGCCCATTTTATCCATGGCGTAAAGCAGCATTGCGGGGTCTGGTTTGTTTTGCGAGACGTCCTCATCTCCCACGATCGCGGCAAAGAATTGTTCCATCCCCAAATGCTGAAAAATGGCGCGGGAGAAGCGCCCGAGCTTGTTGGTTGCCACGGACATCTTGATTCCTTTGTTATGAATCGCCTCCACCGTCTCCCGGGCTTCCGGGAGAAGGTGGGTGTTCTGCCTAAAAACTTCTTCGTATTTTTTGCGGAAGAGGCGCAATGCTTCGGGGGTGCGTTCCTCGCCCAAAAGATCGTGGAAGGTCCGGGTCAACCCCAGCCCGACAACCTTGCTGACTTCATCGAAAGGTAGAGGATGGAGCCCCATATTTTGATAGACGTACTGGAACGAAAGATAGATAGCCTGGTAAGAATCAATCAGCGTGCCGTCGAGGTCGAAAATGACCCCTTTAATGGGTTCTGCTTTCATTTACCTCCCCTGCGGTGTTCTTTCAATTTAAGAAGCAGGTCATAATGATTACCCCCGACCTGGCCGAGTTCAACGTCCGGTTTGACCATTTTCCCGTGAAAATCGGACCCGGCAGTGATCAGCAGGCCCTGTTTTTCGGCAAGAACCCTAAAAGCTTCCTGCTCACCTGGATCATGGTAGGGAGAATAAACCTCCAGGCCTTCCAGGCCGCTCTCGATCAGTTGCCGGATATTCTCTTCGCCGGTGTCGGAAGGATGGGCCAGAACCGGGATTCCTCCCAAGTCCTTAATCTTGCCGATGGCGGCGCGGGTGAGGATGTCTTCCATTTGCACAAAGGCGGGTTTTCCCCCCCGCAGGTAATCACGGTAGAAATTGACATAAGGGGAACTGGACCGACCGCCGTTGATATACGGCTGGAGACGCGGGTTCCTCCGATTCTCTTCGCGGCTGAGGATAGCCTGGAGAAAAGACATCCCCGTGGGAATCCGGCCGCCGGAGAACTGTCGCAAGTCGCCCCAGGTGAAGACAAAGCCCAATTCGTTTAGTTTTTTCAGCCGCTTTTCAGCCTGCTCTTTCTTTTTTTGATGAATGCTCTCCAGCCATCTCCGCAAACCGTTGTCCTGGGGATTGATGAAAAAGGCGAGGAGATGGAGGTCGAGGCCGTTATGAAACGTGTTGAGTTCCATGCAGGGAATGAATTCAATGCCGAATTCAGCGGCCAGGCGCAGCCCTTCCCCGATATTGTCCACGGAGTTGTGGTCGGCAAAGGCGATGGCCCGAAGGCCGATCTTACGGGCCATCATTAAAATTTCCCGGGGGGAATGCTGCCCGTCCGAGGAGGCGCTGGTGTGAATGTGCAGGTCGATCACAAAATGATCTTAATAGAAAAAGGAGAAAAAATCCACCACCCTTTTCCCAGTCAAATTTTTTCCTGGTCCAGATCCGTTAAGGATGAGAGGGTTGTGAAATCACTATCGGAATGTAACAGGCGGGCTTTTTGGTAGGCGGCCGAGGCTATAAAAAGATCGGTTGTTGGAACGCTTTTCCCTTTCCTCTCCAGCAAAAATCCCCATTGGGCAGCTCGTTCAATCACCGGCTCATCCAGCGGAATTTGAGGAAGAGAACATAGAGATTCTTTGAGGGTCTGAAATTCTTTTTCATTTTTAGTCCCCCGCAAGATTTCGACAACCACTATTCCGCAGGAGACTGCCTCTTCTTTTTGAAGGATTTGTCTAACCCGTTCTTTAATCCCTGGAGAACCAGCCGGACGGAAATACTCGACCCATACTGAGCTATCGATGAGGAACATCTTTTCTCCTTCCGGCAATTAATTCTTTTTGAGTAAAAGACAGTTCAATTTTTCCTTCCAGTTCAAGCAATTTTTTGGTTTTTCTCTTTTTAACGAACTCTTCCAGGGCGATCTCAACAGCTTCTTTATTGCTTTTAGCCGCTGCAAGGATTTTTACTTCATTGAGTAAATCTTTCTTGATGGCCATGGTGGTCCTCATAAATGCCTCCTCAATACATCAATCAAAGGCATATTACCAGATGTCTTAAAAAGATGTCAAATAAAATTGATGATTTCGTAAAAAGTCTTTTTTGACCTATTTTCGCCGGGGTGAAGACCTAAGAGACTTTTTACGGATTCATCAAAATTAGTCCTAAAAATAATCTTGACAAAAAACAGGGTTTTAATTAAAGTACCACCATCGTTTTCCCACCCGTTTCTGATCAACCCAACAAAGCAACACCCCACTTTGGGGGGGCACACCATGAAAAAGGGTTTCCGGAAGATGCCATTATGAAGCCTCCAGGAAGGTGATGATACCTTTTTGGAGGCTTTTACATTTCAACTAAATATTTCACTCCTGATTTCCAACTGATCTCCGCCAGGCCTGAAGTTCATTTTGATTCGTTGGGCAACATCCGGACCGAGACCATGCGGGCCTTTACCGAAGATGAATTTCGTAGGATCATCGCTGGATTGCCTTGAGAGGCTGTTTTTATAAACCCCGGGCGACTCCCTTAGTTTCTGATTAAAAGACATGGGCTGAAATAGTTAGAAAATAGTAGCAACCGAAGAGGCTTTTCTAAAAAATGTGGATATCAGTCTCAAACGCTTCGGGCTGGATTATATTGATATTTATTTTCATCATAATGCCTGGCGAAGAGAGTCAGCTCTTTATGAACCGATATTGCAGGCATTGGAAAAGGTAAAGAAAAACGGAAAAGCTCGATTCGTAGGCGTTTCTTATCATCGAAACGAAGT
>CAZIDC010000485.1:0-2895 GCA_964537885.1 uncultured Syntrophaceae bacterium
CCGGTCTTAGCCGCTTCCAGGTCAACCATAATGAAACAGCAAAAGTAGTAGAGCACTGCCGGAAGCGCGGCGTGTATGCAGATCTGGAGATAGGAAATCTGCAGGATCTCGGCCATAATGAAGGCCGCGGCACCCATGACGGGGGGCATCAGTTGCCCGCCGGAAGAAGCAACCGCTTCAACCGCTCCGGCAAATCGGGGGCTGTACCCGATGCTCTTCATCAGCGGGATGGTGAAAGTGCCCGTGCCCACCACATTGGCCGCGGCGCTCCCCGAGACGGTGCCAAAAAGGCTGCTGGCGACCACTGCTACTTTGGCCGGGCCTCCGCGCACCCGCCCGAACAGCCCGTAGGCCAAATCGATGAAGAGCTGGCCCCCGCCGGAGGCTTTCAGGAAGGCCCCGAATAAAACGAAGAGATAGATGAACGTAGCGGAGACCCCAAGGACAAGGCCATAGATGCCCTCGGTCGTAAGATACATTTGGCTGACGATGCGGTCGATGTCATAGCCACGGTGAGCAAATAGATCGGGAGCATACTGTCCGAAGTAGGAATAGAGGAGGAATACCAGGGCAATCGCCGGCATAACGCCCCCAATGACCCGCCGGGTTGCTTCAAGGAGGAGGACAATGGCCACAAGGCCAAGAAGAAGATCGGTGGTGTTGGTGAGTCCTATCCGCAGGGTGAGCACCTCGTACTCAATGAAGACATATAAACCCGTAACGAGGGAGAGCCCCGCTAACCCGAGGTCAAAGAAGAGAGATAGCCGGCTGTTAACCCACGCCTTGCGCAGGGGGAAGAGGAGGAATATTAGAACCTCCGCGAACATCAGGTGGACGGCGCGCTGCTGCATCGCCACCATGATTTCGACACCGCCGGTCCAAAGTTGAAACGCAGACCAGATGATGCCAATCGCCATTACTAAAAGAGCTGCCTTCCCCCGAAACTGGCGCATTTATCAAAATCCTCCGCTTATTGTAGGTTTGTCTTTTCCACCCCCTGAAAGAATTACTTGAAGCGAGCCGGTCGCTTTTGCCAGATGCCAACTTCCTTGAGATATTTGATAGCGCCGGGATGGAAGGGGATGCCGATACCTTCAAAGATCCGATCTAAGGTGTAAAGGTTGCCAGCCGGGTGAACTTCCGCCAGCTCCTTGTAATGCTCGGCAATGACTTTACAGAGCCAGTAGGCGGTTTCCTCGTCCAGGTCCTTATGGACGGTGATCGTGCCCGACGAGCCCATTCCCTTGATGGCTGTCGTTTGCCCTTTATAGGTATTGGCGGGTAGAAGGTTGGGAAAGAAGGCAGGGTTCTTGGCCTCAATGGCTTTCATCTTCGCATCCGTAAGAGATAGGAAGCGCACGGGAATGGTCGTTGTCAGATCTATGACTGCCGAGGTTGGGACGCCGGCAGTAATGATCCCGGCATCGATACTTCGGTCTTTGAAGGCATTGACCTGCTCGGAAAAAGACAGCCAAAGCGGTTTGAAGTCTTTATAAGCAAGACCATACTCCTCCGTGATTGTCTTGGCCCCCACCTCGTTGCCGCTGCCGGGAGCACCGACCGCCACTTTCTTGCCCTTAAAGTCGGGGATGTCTTTGATCGGGGACTCCGCCGGCACAAAAATATGGGCAAACATCGGATGCCCGGAAAATACGGCCTGAAAGTTATCAATCTTGATGGCCGGCGTTTTGGCTAAGGTTGCCCGTAAGGTCGTTTCGTCAATGAGGGCAACTTCTGCCTTTTTAGTGCCTAATAGGCGCGTGTTCTCCACGCCGGCCGCCGTTGTCTCTGAAGTCGCCTCGATGTTCGGGGCATATTTGCTCATCAACTTGGCGATACCGGCGCCAATGAGGTAGTAGACCCCTCCTGTCCCACCTGTAGCAATGGAGAGATACTTCTTTTTGGCAGCCTCGGCGGTAGTCACCATCGCCATGACCATCAACATTGCCAAACCTAAACGAAGAGCCTTCATTTTTGACCTCCTTTTTATGTAGTGAGAATTTTCAAAAATTAACCACAGAGAACACGGAGAAAATATTAGATCCGCCCATTTCTTCAGCGACTTTTTCTGTGAATCCAAGAATGGCTAAGTTCCGACTACAATGGTCTATCACATTTTTAAAAACAATGTAAATATTTTTTTTCGGCAAAACCAATCCCCCCTGAATGGGATGAACAATTTAGGGCGGTTTATTGTTTACGCTCCTTTGGCTTTTAATTTTTCGAGCATGGCCTTCATTATTTCGTGATGATCCTTGGAAGAGCGGATCACGGCCATGTGGGAAGAAACTAAATCGAGAGCGGTGCGCAAATCTACCCGGCTGCTCTGATAGGTCGCCCGTTTAATGGTTTGAATGATTAAACTTGGACCTTGGGCCAATTTCTTGGCAAAGTTATAAGTCTCCTCCATCAATGAATCGAACGGGTAAACCCTGTTCACCATCCCGATCCGCAAAGCTTCCTGGGCATCAATAAAATCTCCCGTCCAAAATAGCTCCAGGGCTTTGGCGACACCAACCAACCGCGGAAGGTAATAACACCCTCCATCGCCCGGAACCAGCCCAGCCTTGATATATCCTTCTGAAATACGCGCGTTGTCCGCCGCAAAACGAAGGTCGCACATTAAAGCCATATCCAAACCCGCTCCCACCGCAACTCCGGGTAAAGCCGCAATGACTGGCTTGTCAATATCTTCCAAGATTAACGGGATCCGGTGAATCAGCTCCCAAAGAACGTTTTTATAATCTACCGGACCTCGTTCTTCTTTGACGGGTGCGGTGGCTAAATCGACCCCGCTGCAGAAAGCGTTTCCGGCCCCGGTGACCACGATTACTTTTACATCCGGGTCGACCCGCCATTCTTCCAAAGTATGCACCCATTGATGAATCATGCCCA
>CAZIDC010000486.1:0-2880 GCA_964537885.1 uncultured Syntrophaceae bacterium
GGCCCTTGGCAGGTTTTCATAAAATGTTCGATCAACTAATTTGGAGATGATCCATTAAAGTTTATTCCGAAGATTGAACAAGGAGGTGCGATTGTGGAAAAGTCAGTGGAACGGAAGGTGATCGAGATCATCGTGGAACAGCTGGGGGTCAGCGAAGATGAAGTAGCCATGGAAGCCTCCTTCATCGATGATCTGGGCGCCGATTCTTTGGATTTAGTCGAGTTGATCATGGCGATGGAAGAGGAATTCGGCCTGGAAATCTCCGATGAAGACGCCGAGAAGATCCAGACCGTCCAGGACGTCGTCAATTATATCAATGAACACGTCTGAAGGAATTTGCCGCTCACCCTTGCGGGGGAAGAGAGCCGCAAGCGGGCCGCGAGGATGGTGAGCTCAGGGTCGGGATGACGTTTCGCCGTTGCAAACAGGAGGTTTTATGTTGAGGCGAAGAGTGGTGATCACCGGGATGGGAATGGTGTCTCCTTTGGGCATAGGCGTGGAGAAGACCTGGCAGGCGCTCATCCAAGGAAAATCCGGCGTTGCCAGGATCACCAAGTTCGACCCAACGGGATTTGATACCCAGATCGCCGCCGAAGTGAAAGATTTCCTGCCGGAGAATTTCATGGATAAAAAAGAACTCCGGCGGATGGATATTTTTATCCAGTATGCCATGGCTTCAGCTGTTATGGCCCTGGAAAATTCCCAGCTCAAAATCACGCCGCAGAACGCCGAACGGGTAGGGGTGGAAGTCGGAGCCGGGCTGGGGGGTTTGACCACCATCGAGTCTTTCCATAAGGTCCTTCTGGAAAAGGGGCCCGGCCGGATTTCTCCCTTTTTTATCCCCATGCTGATCGTTAATGAAGCACCGGGACAGATTTCCATGCGCTTCGGGGCCAAGGGCCCCAATGCTTCCGTGGTTACCGCCTGCGCCACGGGGAACCACAATATCGGGGACGCCTGGAAGGTCATTGAGCGTGGGGATGCAGATGCCATGATCGCCGGGGGGGTGGAAGCGACGATTACACCCCTGGCCGTCAGCGGCTTCAATGCCATGAAAGCCCTATCTACCCGCAACCATGAACCTGAGAAAGCTTCCCGCCCTTTTGATAAGGACCGCGATGGGTTCGTCATTGCCGAGGGGTGCGGGATCATCATCCTGGAAGAGATGACCAAAGCTCTGGACCGGGGGGCGAAGATTTATGCCGAAATCATCGGTTACGGGCTGACGGGAGATGCCTATCACATTACCGCTCCCGCGCCCGACGGGGAGGGCGCAGCCCGCTGCATGGACATGACCCTGAAGAGCGCCGGGATTGCTCCCGAGGAAGTAGATTACATCAATGCCCATGGCACTTCTACCGAATACAACGATCTCTACGAAACCATAGCCATCAAGAAGGTTTTTAAGAAGCACGCCATGAAGCTGGCCGTAAGTTCCACGAAGTCCATGACTGGCCACCTATTAGGAGGAGCCGGCGGCGTGGAGGCGATCTTTACCGTCCTGACCATCCATCAAGGAATCATTCCCCCGACGATTAACTACGAAACCCCGGACCCGCAGTGCGACCTGGATTACGTACCCAACGTGGCCCGGAAGGCGGAGGTCCGGGTGGCCATCTCCAATTCATTCGGTTTTGGCGGCACCAACGCGGTCCTGGCATTCAAAAAATTTGAACCATAAAATGAAAATTGTCATCGGCAGCGACCACGCCGGCTTTGAACTCAAAGAGGATCTGCGAGCCTACCTTCGGGAACAAAACTTCGAAGTAGTCGACTTAGGGGTCCAGAGCGAGAGTCCTGCGGATTACCCGGATATCGCCAGCGCCGTGGCTGAGCGGGTCTCGCAAGGGGAATTCGAACGAGGCCTTTTAGTCTGCGGGACGGGCATCGGTATGTCCATGGTGGCCAATCGCTTTGCCGGAGTGAGGGCCGCAGTCTGCCACGATCTTTACACAGCCCAAATTAGCCGCAAGCATAACGATGCGAACATTTTAGCTCTCGGAGGGCGGCTGTTGGGCAAAGGGCTGGCCCGCGAGATCCTTAAGGTTTGGCTGGAAACCAAATTCGAGGGGGGGCGCCACCAAAGAAGGGTGGACAAGATACGAGCGATTGAAGGGCAGCTCCGTTTACCCCTTTATCCTTGTCCTTCTCCCTCAAAGGAGACTGGGAAAAAGTAAATTGCTTGTATGGGGAGCTTCTTGCAAAAGTCCGTAATTTACCCTTCGACAGGCTCAGGGTGAACGGGCTTAGGTTGAAATTATTTAGTTTTTCCGTTCGTGGTGAGCTTGTCGAACCACAAAAAAATACTTTTGCAAGAGCCTCTGGGAACTTCCTTTTTTATCCTTCCTCCTCACCCTTCCCCTCTTCCGCCTCAGGCGGAGAGAGGGCGGGGGTGAGGGGGATTAACTTGAGTCTTTAATGAACCGCCCAACCTGGGAAGAATATTTCATGGACATCACCCGGCTCGTGGCCAAAAGGTCTACCTGCAAGCGACGCCAGGTGGGCGCGGTCTTAGTCATGGATAAAAGAATCCTGGCCACGGGCTACAACGGCGCCCCGTCGGGTCTGACCCATTGCCTGGAGATCGGATGTTTGCGGGAGATTCGCCAAATCCCCTCGGGGGAACGCCATGAACTCTGCCGGGGCTTACACGCCGAACAAAACGCCATCATCCAGGCCGCCTTTCACGGAATCCGCATCCAGGGTGCCACCCTCTACTGCACCAACCTGCCCTGCGTGATCTGCACAAAGATGCTTATCAATGCCGGCATCAAAGAAATCGTCCACGAGGGCGGATATACCGATGACCTGGCGCGAGAGATGCTGCTGGAAGCCCGCATCCCCATCCGCCAAACGCCCCCCAAATAAGGCCCCTTCCTA
>CAZIDC010000487.1:0-2875 GCA_964537885.1 uncultured Syntrophaceae bacterium
GGGTAGGGCAGTCGAATCCCCGCGGGTGTTATAAAGAGCCTATTGAAATCGCCATCGCCTAAAGGTAGAATGATACCTGAAGATAGAGTAAGGAAGAATTTTTATACGCCCGTTTTCATGGGCGGGAAGGCGGAAAAATGAAAGCGGCGATTATTTACTGGTCCAAGACGGGAAACACCGAGAAAGTCGTCCGGGCGATCCATAACGGCCTGGAGGCTTCCGGGGTAACCGTTTTGCTTAAAGGCGTTGAGGAAGCCAAAGATATTAATTTTTTTGATTATGACCTGATTGGCATCGCCTTTCCTTCTTACCAATGGCATCCCCCGGAGCCCGTGGATGCCTTTTTGAAAAACAAGCTCGGTGAGTATCGGAGACAGGGATTGATAAAAGTCGGGGCCCCTAAAGTTCCCGGGAAGAATGCCCTTATTGTTTGCACCTATTCGGGACCCCATACAGGATTCAACGAGGCCCTTCCGGCGGGGAAGTACGTGGGGCAGTTCTTTGAACACCTCGGCTTCACCGTTTTGGATGAGTGGTACGTCCCGGGCGAGTTTCATGGCTCAGAAGAAAACAGCACCCAGGGGAGGATGGGGAACATCAAAGGGCGGCCCAATGAAGCCGACCTAAAAAAAATAAGGCAGGATGCCGAACAGCTCGGGCAGCGACTATAAAAAAGGGAGCGGCAAGGGGGTTTGCCGAAAGAAGTTTTTGAGGGGTTAACCCAATGCCTATTTAAGGAGGTTCGACCATGAAAAAATCTTCTCCTTTCTTTTCCTCTTATCCCTCTTTATTTTTTCGCCTGTCTTCGCAGCATCCGATCTGGACAGCTTCATCAAGAGCCTGAATGTCCAGGCCCAGGCCGATTCCGGTAACAAGGAGGGCACCGCATCATTTTGGCAAGCGAATTTTTCTGGCCCCTGGACATGAGGGAAGCCTCTCCTTTCCCCCTACCCTAATTTTTTCACAGCTCCTGGGCGCAGGTTGGATTTCTCCGTAAACCGGCGCCGGTGGGGGCCAAATAACTTCTTATTCTTTCATCTCCGGTTCAAGCCCTTTAAGGGTTGCGGAGGTTGCAAAAGCAGGCGCGATTAACCACAAGCGCTTCAGATGTCCGGCCGGCTTTCGTTCCAAGGCGTCCCGGAGGAGAACAAGGAAGCGTTGTTTCTCCAAAGATCCGTGTAACGTTCCAAGGAACGGCAGGGCGAGCGAGCCCAGTTTTCTGGTTTCAACCTCCTGGAAAATCCTTTCGAGGGCGCTGGCGATCCACCCCTCTTTCCATGATGGTTCCTCGTTGAGATCGTGAACAATCGCCAGCAGTCGCAGGGGGTACCCACCTTTTACGATCACGCTACCGGGCGCTGCCGGGCGTGTTGCCTCCACTTCAGCTATTACTCGCTCTGGATCTTCATCCGTTTCGTGTACCTCCGGACCGGCGCTCAGGACAAGATAGGTGTCCTCCTCGGCAGCCACCGCCTCTATCGTAAAGGGGGGGGTATTTTCTGGCGCGACAAAGATTTGAACAAAGCCGATCGATATCTTGAAATCTTTGGACCCGCGAATCAACCGCAGCTTTGGTTTGTATTTTCCTTTTTCCTCCATGCCTTTAAGAACCTATATAATCCCTTTCAACCTTTTTGGATTTGACAAAGAAGAAAATCCATGAAAATATTTTAATAAACTAATCCATTCCAGGCAAGGGGGTCCCAACCGGAGAATGCGGAGTGGACCTCAGGATATAATCGTGAACCCCTTTTTTACTGTGCTTTCTGGAGCCTACATCTTGGCCATCTTCTTTTTAGCCGATTCGAGTGTGGCCAAACAAATCAGCGTTTTCAATCCACTGAGCCTGCTGCATATTCCGCTTTATGGAACTTTATCCCTTCTTCTCGTCCTGGCGTTAGGGAGCGGCCAGACCTATCGCCCCAAACTCCGGTATATCATCGCGGCTTTGGCGGCCAGCTCGGTGGCCATCCTGGATGAATTCCATCAGGCCTTCCTGCCCACCCGGGAGGCTTCGATAACGGATGTCTTTCTCGACCTCGGCGGCATTTTTCTGGGCCTGTTTATTTTTCAGCGCCTTATCTCCTGGCGCTGGGCCAGTTATTTCATGAAACACGGGAAAGGTTGAGATAAGCCGTTCCCCTTTGAACCGAAGGGGAAAAAAATATTAAGAAAAATAGACGAAAACTCCCTGGATGTCAGACTCGACGGCCCATTCGTAGCTTTGAAAATAAGGTTCTAACAGAATCGCCAATTGAAAACACGAATTCATTACCGAACCCTCCAAGGGAGGGCAATTCAGAAAGGAGCATGAACCCATGATGAAACCTGCGAAGGACTCTTTGGACCTGGGGATTGTGGCCAGCGACATCAAGGCCAGCCTCAATTTCTACCAGAACCTCTTAGGGTTGGAGTTTGTTGGAATCAGCCCCGTATGGTTCGGAACCATGCACCGCCTACGCTTCGGCACCAGCGACTTCAAACTGATCGAACCCAAAACCGTACCGCCGAAAGGAGCCATTGGCCTGGAAAGCCAGCTGGGTTTCCGGTATGTAACTTTCCTGGTTAAAAACCTTGCGGAGCTCTGCGCGGAGCTGAAAACGAAAGGAATTGAATTTGCTCTAACCGAAAAGGAAATTCGCCCCGGCGTTCGGATTGCTATGGTCAAGGACCCGGACGGGAATATCGTGGAATTTGTGGAACGAAGCTAAGGGAAAGGTATGGGACCCTTTTTTAAAACCCCATTTCTTCAAAGGGAATGGGGTTTTTTATTGCCAACGGGAACAGAGAAGAATAGGGTGCCTCACGGCGAAGGAGTAGGGGCTTCCGCGAAGAAAGGCCGGTTGAAAACGGTTTTCGTTCAGCGATATACTAT
>CAZIDC010000488.1:0-2873 GCA_964537885.1 uncultured Syntrophaceae bacterium
GACCCCGATTCAGAACGGCAGGGCGGCCCTCAACATCGCCCAGGTCTGCCGCCGGCTTCTCCGAGAGGACTGAACGCGGTTCAGCTTCATCTTGCCCCGGCGAGGTGCTGACCGTAATTGATCGCCGAGCCTGCTACAGCCGCTTTTTCATGACTATCCGAATCTTTCGGGGGAGGGTGAGGAGAACCGGCTGGTTCAGGGCTGTCTCGAATTCCCTGCAAGACCCTTCCCTTCTCCCCCCATTATCAAGAGCCGGTTCGATCCCAGGCCAAAACCGGGGTTAGGGACGAGCCGCCTGAGGTGAGGGGGCGAGGTCGCCTTCCGAGACCTCTGCAACTGCCGCCGCCTCCTTGACAATTCCACGAAAATGGATAATTTGTTACGATTAAGTCGAGGAAAAGAAGATTGAAAGCCTTGGTTACCGGAGCTACGGGATTTATCGGCAGCCATCTGGTGGAAGCCTTGGTGCAACGAGGAGTCCGAGTCAGATGCCTCGTTAGGCAAACCAGTCGTTTAAAGTGGGTGCAGGGCCTTCCCGTGGAGTTTATCTACGGAGATTGTCAGGAGAAGAATTCACTAAGACGAAGTGTGCACGATGTCCATCAGGTGTTTCATCTGGCCGGAGCCACCAAGGCTATGGAAGAAAAAACCTATTGCGAGGTGAATGCCCAGGGCACACGAAACCTCGTCCATGCTTGCCTGGAATATAATCCCGGTCTTGAAAAATTTATCTATGTTTCCATCCAGGCAGCCGCAGGTCCGTGCCGAGATGGCGGCAAGAAAAAGGAATCCGACCGGTGCCAACCGGTCTCGGCTTATGGAAGAAGCAAACGGTTGGGGGAGGAACTGGCCCTGTCCCATTCCCATGAACTTCCTCTCGTGATCCTGCGGCCTTGTGCCGTCTATGGTCCCAGGGATAGAGCCTTTTATCGTCTTTTTAAGTGTCTCTCCAAAAGGATCAAACCCGGTCTCTCCGGCCACGTTCAACACCTCAGCATGATTTACGTCCAGGATCTGGTCAGCGCCATCCTCTTGGCTGCCGAGGCCCGGACCGGCAGCAGGGAAATATTTTTTCTGTCGGATGGTCAAGACTACCGTATGGCGGAAATCGGCGACCTCTGCGCCAAAGCGATGGAGGTAACCGCTTTCCGCCTCCGCCTGCCCAAACAGGTGGTATTCGGCATCGCCTGGTTGGCAGAATATTTCTCTAAGGCCACCGGAAAGCCTGCCCTCATCAGCAGAGACAAGATAGAGGAAATACTCCAGCCGAACTGGCTCTGCGACATCGCCAAGGCCAGAGATTTATTGGGTTTCGAGCCCCAAATTTCTCTTGCTCAGGGAGCCCAATTAACCTTCGACTGGTATAGAGGATCAAACTGGTTATAGTCGGGGTGCTATTAATACTCGGAGGAGAAAATGGATTATCTTCACCCCCCGCAACCCTCCCCGCTCAAGGGGGAGGGGGCAAAAGGAAGGGGCTTCTTTTTAGCGATTGCCCAAATTTTTTCTCATCGGCTATTTTTGTTTGTAGGGCCACCGCGGGCTCTGCCCTCATAACCTCCGAACATTGATAAGAAGTTGCGGCGATAACCTCTCCGAGGGAGTTTGCATGGCCGGCATCGAGGTCATTACTGTGAAAGGAGGAGCGGAGCTAAAGGCGTTCATCGACCTGCCGTGGAGGATTTATACAGAGTACCCTAACTGGGTGCCCCCTCTTAAGAAGGAGGTGCGCCGGATACTGGACCCCCGCCGACACCCGTTCTGGGAGTTTTCCGAACGCAGCCTTTTTCTGGCCCGACGCGGTTCGCAGACGGTGGGAAGGATCGCGGGCATCATCGACCGCCATTATAACGAGTTCCACGGCGAAAAAATGGGCATTTGGGGATTTTTTGAATGCACCGACGATCCGGAGGCGGCGGCGGCCCTTTTTTCCGCCGTGGAAACATGGGTGCGCCAGAAGGGCATGACCTTCATAAGAGGCCCGCTTAACCCCTCTCTCAATTACGAGGCGGGGTTGCTCATTGAGGGATTCGAATATCCGCCGGCGTTGGGGATGACGTACAATCCGCCGTACTACCCGAGGTTGGTTGAATCGTGCGATTTCATCAAAGAGAAGGACCTGTTGGCTTTCCTGATAGAAGCCCCTTTCCAAGTTCCCGCGTGGATGGATCGACTGGCTGAACGGCTGGCGCATAAAAAGGGGGTTCACATCAGGCCCTTCCGTCCCAAGGATCAGGACTCCGAGTTCCTGCTGATCAAGGAGATTTACAACGACTCCTGGTCGGGTAACTGGGGTTTCGTCCCCTTAAGCGATAATGAAATACGGGATATTCAAAAGAACGTGATGAAATTCGCGGATACGGACCTGGCTTTCTTCATCTATTATGAGCAGGAACCTGTCGCAGTCTGCGTGGTCTTACCCGACCTTAACCCTTTGCTCAAGCGGCTCAACGGGCGGATCGGTCTGCTGGGTTTGCTTAAGCTGCTCAGGTATCGGGGGGAGGTCAGGGGATTGCGGGGTTTGATCTTCGGGGTCAAGGAGGAGTACCGGCAACTGGGATTCCCCCTGTTAGCCACCCACCACCTCAATGAAATTGTGAGAAAAAAAGGGAAATATCATTATCTGGAGATGGGCTGGTGCCTGGAGGACAATGAGTCGATCAACTTTTTGTTCGAGGAAGCCGGGGTCAAAACTCATAAGAGATATCGCCTCTACAGAAAGTCTTTCTAAGGTTAAGAGTTAAATGTTTGGCGTTGGCGCGGAGGTTTGGACCTAGTGGCTGAGCACCGAGCCCCCATTATCGCTTTCGTCTGGCGACCCGAGGAGATCATCCCACCGGTGACCCAAATGGCGCATCGAACCGGTAGCCGGG
>CAZIDC010000489.1:0-2873 GCA_964537885.1 uncultured Syntrophaceae bacterium
TTGAAAAGGGCCGGCATACTTTAAAGCAAAGATGGAATATTCAACCATAAGCGATACCCCTTTTTACGCCATATTTGATGCTACAGCGACGTTTTAGATTTTTCGGATCATCTCCAGTTTCAATTTTATTGGGGTTTCAGAAACAGAGTGTTCTTGGCGTGCTCCTTGATCGCTTTGTCGCTAAACCACCAGTATACCTTTTCCCCGCTCATGAAGGCCTTGATCTGGTCTTTGGTGTGGGGGTGAAAGAGGCGGCCGCAGACCCCTCCCGGCAGAACTGCCAGGACCTTGTCGTCATCGCTCAGGTCGGCCACCATTCTCAGGGAAGCGGAAATTGCGACTCCGAATGGCTTATGAAAATCATAAATACCCCGGCAGAGTGTTTCGCCGGAGCCGAGGGCCGGGTGAATGCCCCCACCAATTAGCCCCTTGCCAAACCCTTCCCGCCTGATGGGACTTACCCATTCCATGGTATGCACTTTACCCCAAAGCCAATCCTTGGGGTTCCCACCGAGAGAAGCGCGAAGTTTCTCCGACGCTACCAGGGCCGCTTGATGGAAAAGGTCATCCCGGGTCTCCCTGACATCTTTGGTGGTGATATTGTCGAACCAGGGCGATGCGCCCTCGAGTACCATTCTTTGCAGCCTTTCCTGCCAGAAATACCAATCTTTCAGCATGGTCATGGCCAGGTCATCCCCTAACTCGTCCTTAAAAACCAGGAGGGCGAATTCCCGGTAGACAGCCTGGAATATAGTTGGGGCGGCTTGGTCGGGATGGTCCTGGAATTCCCACTTGGAAAGGATCTCGGCCATCTCCTTGGTATCGGCATGGGCAGTTAGGGCTTTGATCATGATGGGCGTGATCTCTTTGGCCATGAGATTCACCGCGTCCCTCTGGAATTGCCAGTGATCATCAGCCGACTTTTTCCCCTGGCTTTCCATGAGCTGGGTGAGCCGGCGGTAGCGGTAGGAGGGCGACAAGTGAGAGGAATAATAGTAGGGATAATCCTTGCCCACGGTATTATGATTGCAGGTCCCCACCCAACCTTTTGGCGGATTGTAAAGCTGCGGCATTTTATCCTGAGGGATCCAACCTACCCAGTTGTTTTGGCCGTCTTTTACCGCGTAAGGAATCGTACCTTCGCCCTGGGATCGGATGGGAAGCTTTCCCGAGGCCAGCCAGCCGATATTTCCTTCTCTATCCGCAAAGACGAAATTGAGCATCATGAAGTCCAATTGACTTAACACTCGACGAACATCCCGGGCCGACCTGGCCGTCATCAATTCGTCAAACCCGAGGGAAGGGCCCATGGTTTCAAAGGGGGCCCATCTTAAAGTAATCACCTTTTCGGACGTAAGTTCCGGAAGGACGCCGGAAACAACCGGCCCTCTCTTAGTGAGCCTGACCTTGATCTCCTTTTCTTTTTTCCCCTGGGGTCCACTCTTGTCTTTGACAACAATTTTTTCGGTAATCACTTCAAACGGCAGTGATCGATTCCCCTCTAAGTATCTATCGGGGGCCCGGGGGTCAACGGTTTCAATATAAAGGTCCTGCCCATCGCCATAAGCATTGGTTACGCCAATGGCGATATGCTCGTTCCGGCCGACTACGATTCCGGGAATACCGGGGATACCGGCTCCAACCATCCGAAAGTCCGGGGTTATGAGGGCGTAAGGATACCACGGTCCCGGCAACAACCGGGCGTCGAGATGGGGGTCGTTGGCCACGATCGGTTTCCCTCCCCGGGAAAGCTGAGACCCCGCAGCCCAGTTGTTGCTCCCAATATTCAGGGAGCGGTCCTGCAAATACGACAGGATTTGCCGGTCAGCAGCAAGGTTAAGCCGAGCCGATTCACGGGCCCGGGGTTGAAGCCAAGCGCTTTCCCGGGGCGGATCATCCGGGTTGATATTGAGGGGGAAAATTTCTCGAGCTTTCTCCAGGCCAACCTTTTCGACCAGCATCTCGGCGATGATCTCGGTATCGATGTTCGCCGAAGAATTCCAGCTCATATAGTAGAGAATGGCCAGAGAATCCGTAATATTCCATTGTCCAGGTTTGATCCCTGCCAGCTTGAATTCAAGGGGGTGTTCATTAGAACGGTTTAATATATAAGCGTTGATCCCATCGAGATACTTCTGGAAAAAAAGCTTGGCCTGGGGATTGAGGAGTCCGGCCTGTCTTTTGGCCTGGCGGTGGAAACCGATCGTCCTCATCCGGATATCCACGGGTTCGGCTTTTTCCCCGGCCATCTCGGAAATCCTTCCCGTGGCGAAAAGCTTGGTCAGCTCCATCTGGAAGAGCCTGTCCTGAGCGGTTATGAACCCCAAAGCCATGATTGCGTCCCCGGTGTTCTTGGCGTAAATATAAGCCATTCCTTTTTCGTCCCGCAGCACGGTTACTTCTTCTTTCAATCCAGCAAGACTTAGGGCCCCATCCTGCTGATAGCGGTTCAGGCGAAAGAAGACAGCAAGAAGAACGGCGAGGATCAATAAGAGAATCAACGGGGGGAAAATCCATTTTTTGGCAATTTTCATTTGCGCCCTTCCTTTCTATCCCCCTTCGATCGCCCGGGCCGGACAGATGTCCGAGCAGGTCCCGCAGTCCGTGCAAAGGTCCGGGTCGATTGTAGGTCTTTGTTCTCCCGCGGAGATAGCCTCGAGGGGGCAGACCCTCAGGCAATCACCGCAGTTGGTGCAGCGGTCGGTGATTTGGTAGGCCATAAAAAATAGCGTTCAGCGTTCAGCGATCAGCTTGCCGATTTTGATTTCTTTGAGCGAAGGAGCTGAAAGCCGATTGCTGATGGCTGCTTTAGAAGTTTTTCCACATATCTTCATCCGTATAACATTTTTCTTTTTGGGCATCAATGCCCATGG
>CAZIDC010000490.1:0-2872 GCA_964537885.1 uncultured Syntrophaceae bacterium
CTCCTGGAGCTGTTCTATGCCCCGGTCATCAACGGGGCGATTTTGGAGCCGCTGAATATCCGGCTGGCAGCCAAGGATTTCGAATACATCATCAATGAATCAACCCCCCGAGTTTTGTTCCTCGACAAAGACTTCATCCCCGTAATTCAGTCGATTCGGGAGAAAATCCCCTCGGTGCAAAATTATATCATCCTGGAAGAGGAGAGCGGGTTGCCCGGATGGATAACCGGAAGCTATGAGGAAATGGTGGAATCGGCTTCCGGCCAGCGAGCCTATCCATCGGGTTCTTATCCTTTTGAAGAAGACGACACCGCCGAGATTTTTTACACCAGCGGCACGACCGGGAAACCCAAGGGGGTGATGCTGACTCACCGCAACCTTTACCTGCATGCCCTTTGTGCCATGTCCATGATGGCCGTGCGGGAGACAGACGTTCAGATCCATTTAATCCCTCTGTTCCACGTAAACGGTTGGGGAACCCCTCATTACCTTTTGGCTAAAGGAGGGAAGCACGTGATGGTCAAGAAATTCGACCCGGTGAAAACCTTGGAGGCCATGCAGCAGGAAAAGGTTACCCGCGCCAATGTCATTCCCACCATGGCCAACGCCTTGATGGCCGTCCCCAACCTGAAATCCTTCAAGTTGAGCCTAAAAGAGGTCTTGATTGGCGGGGCTCCTCCCCCCAAGGGGATGCCGGCCCGGGTGGAGGAGGCCTTTGGCTGCCTTTCGCACACAGGGTTTGGAATGACCGAGACTTGCCCGCTGATCGTCCTCCCGGAATTGGCCGAGGACTTAGCCCCGGAAGAATACCTTCACCGGCGTTACGACACCTGGGGAAGGCCATTGCCCGGGGTAGAATTTCGCCTGGTGGACGCGGAGGAAAACGATTTGCCCTGGGATGGGAAAACCATAGGGGAACTTCTGGTCCGCGGGGATATGGTGATGAAAGGTTATTACAACCAGCCGGAAGAAACGGCCAGGACTCTCCGGGGCGGCTGGTATCACACCGGCGACCTTTGCGCGATGGAATCTGACGGGCAACTGATCGTCAAGGACCGGAAAAAAGACATCATCATTAGCGGGGGAGAAAACATTTCTTCGCTGGAGATCGAGCAGGTTCTCTACGGACACCCGGGAATATTGGAGTGCGCCGTCATCGGAAAAAACGATGAAAAATGGGGTGAGGTCCCTCTGGCTTTAATTGTTCTCCGGGAAGGTTATCAGGCGACGCCGGAAGAGTTTATCAGGTATGCTCGGGATAACATGGCCCACTTTAAAGCCCCCCGGGAGGTTAAGATCATCTCTGAATTCCCCAAAGGGGGGACGGGAAAAATTCTAAAGTCCGTCCTGCGGGAACGGTACCGGGCAACGTAAAAAAATGCGGATTGCGGAGTTCGGAATGCGGAATTAAAAGTGAATTACGCTTAGCGCTATGCGTCCAGCGAATTAATAAGGAGATTATTTTGGCAAAAACGATCGTAGACGTTTTAGAGGAAAGAGGTTTTATCGAACAGATTACCGACACCGGCCTGAGGGAGGCGACCGCTACCCAGTCCCTGAAATGCTATGTAGGCTTCGATCCCACGGCCCGCTCCCTCCACTTGGGGCATGTGATTCCGGTGATGGGGCTGGCCCATTTTCAAAGAATGGGCCATGTTCCCATCGCCCTCGTCGGCGGGGGAACGGGGATGATCGGTGACCCGAGCGGCAAGACGGCCGAGCGGCAGCTCCTCTCGAAAGAGGACGTGGAAGAAAATGGACGGCGGCTGCGGGGCCAGTTGTCCAAATTCTTCAGCTTCGAAGGCTCCCATGCCGCCCTTCTGCTCAATAACGCCGAATGGCTGCTACCCCTCAGGCTCGTTGATTTTCTGCGGGATATCGGCAAGCATTTTTCCATCAACGCCATGATCGCCAAAGAGTCCGTCCGCTGGCGTCTGGAAGAGCGCGGCCAGGGAATTTCCTTTACTGAGTTCAGCTACATGCTTCTCCAGGCCTATGATTTTTATCACCTTTACGACTACCATGGCTGCTCGGTGCAAGCCGGGGGGAAAGACCAGTGGGGCAATATAACCGCGGGCATTGACCTCATCCGGCGCATCAGGGGCGGATCCGCCCACGGCATTACTTTCCCGCTTTTAACCACGGCCTCGGGGGTCAAGATCGGCAAGACGGAGGGGGCGGAGGGAAGCGAGATGATCTGGCTCGACCCGGAAATGACCTCTTCTTACCGCATGTACCAGTACTGGATCAACACCGACGACCGGGACGTGATCAAGTTCCTCAAGTTATTTACCTTCCTCGAACTCGGGAAGATCAACGAGTTGGAAGATGCTTTGAAGAAAGAGCCGGGAAACCGTGAGCCCCACCGGGTCCTCGCTTTTGAGTTCACCAGGCTGGTCCATGGCGATACGGCTGCGCGCGGCGCCCGCGAAGCGTCCGAAGTCCTTTTCGGAAGCGAAGTGCGGGAAATTTCCGATAACGGGTTCGACGCCCTATCCGCTGAAGTTCCGGCCACGCGGATAGCCAAAGCTCGTTTGGTTGAAGGGGTGCCACTCGTGGACATTCTCATCGAAACCAAAATGGCTAAATCAAAAAGGGCGGCCCGGGACCTGATCGGCCAGGGGGGAGCATATGTAAACAATGTGGCCTGGAAGGGGGTAGACTTCAAAGTGGGAATAAACCAAACCCTCTCCGGCCGCGCCATTCTCCTGCGCAGCGGGAAAAAGAATTACCATTTATTGATGATCTCGTAAAAAGTCTTATTTTAGCCACAGAGGTTACAGAGTGATTAGAGAAAGGCTTTTGTTTTTAAATTATAGATCATCTCCAATTTAGTTGAGAAAAAAAGCGTTTTTTATCTAAAAACGTTATA
>CAZIDC010000491.1:0-2861 GCA_964537885.1 uncultured Syntrophaceae bacterium
TATGGGAATGACCATCAGTGAAAAAATCTTCGCTAAGAAGTCGGGGAAGAAAAGAGTTACCGGGGGAGATTTTGTGACGGCAGAAATTGATTTGGCCGTGGTTCTGGATGTGGCAGGCCCGCACGTGGCCAAAGCTTTTCGGGAGTTGGGAGCCCAAAGAGTATGGAACAAAGATAAGGTTAAGGGGTTTTTAGACGCCGTTCCCGCTTCTTCGGTGCAGGCAGCGGAAAATCAAAAAATCTTTAAGGATTTTTGCCAAAGGATGAGCTTCGGGATTGCTCCCTATGGAGAAGGCATTTATCATGAGATATTAGTGGATCAGGGGTGGGTTTGGCCGGGAGAGTTGGCGGTGGTTACGGATTCCCATGCTTGCGCTTTAGGAGCTTATGGTGCTTATTACACGGGAATCGGGATTAGCGATATGGCTTTGGCGATAGCTTCCGGGGAGCTATGGTTCAAAGTCCCGGAAACGATCAAGTACGTTTTGATAGGCCGGATGTCCAATATGACCAGCGCCAAAGATATCGCTTTGAAGATTATCGGGGAAGGTGGTTTAGCCAAGGCGACTTATTGTACCGTAGAATATTCGGGGCAAGTTGTTGAGGAAATGAGTGAGGACAGCAAGATGTCCCTGTGTTGCATGGCCGTTGATTTTGGAGCTAAAGGGGCCATAATTATACCCAATCGCCAGATCATTGAAAAATTGCAGAAACTCAGCCCCCAGCCTGTCGAACTCCTGTTAAATGATCCCGATGCGGCCTTTAAAGAAGTGATCACGATGGACATTTCTCATTTAGAACCGCAGGTTTCTCTACCCCCGAGTATAGAGCGAGTAAGGCCCGTTTCTGAAGTGGAGGGCATCAAGATCGATCAGATTTACCTGGGGACATGCACCAATGGAAGGTTAGAAGATTTAGAAATAGCCGCAAAAATCCTAAGAGGGAAAAGAGTTCATCCCCGGGTGCGAATGGTGGTTATTCCAACCACGCGAACGGTAACCCTGAAAGCTATGGAACAAGGATTGATCAAAACGTTTTTAGATGCGGGCGCCGTCGTTTGTAACCCAAATTGCGGCCCTTGCTTGGGAACCCATGAGGGGCTATTGGCCTCGGGGGAGGTTTGCTTATCCACGGGGAACCGTAATTATCAAGGAAGAATGGGAAGTCCGAAGGCGGAAATCTATTTAGCTTCTCCAGCTACGGCGGCAGCTTCGGCCATTACCGGGGAGATCACCGATCCAAGAAAGATGAAACTGGATTGAAGGATGAAATGGGAGAAGAGATGAAAGATTTGCGAAATATGCGAGGAAGGGCCTGGATCTATGGCGACCATATAAACACAGATGTGATCTTCCCCGGAAGGCTTCTGGGAATCGTAGATCCCCGGGAAATGGCCACCCATGCCATGGAGGGATTGGACCCTACTTTTATCCAGGAGGTCAGAGAGGGAGACATCATGGTGGCCGGGGAGAATTTTGGCTGCGGATCAAGCCGCGAGCACGCTCCCTTAGCCCTGAAATATGGGGGCATTCAGCTCATCATCGCCGATTATTTCGCTCGGCTGTTTTACCGGAATGCCCTGAACATCGGGTTACCGGTGATGGTCTGCAAGAATTTATGGAAAAGAACGAAAGCGCATGACATCCTAAAAATAGATCTTCTAACTGGAACGGTTATCAATGAAACCACTGCGGTGGAGGCGAAGGGAATCCCTCTATCTGAATTTGAAAAGAAAGCCCTGGAGAGTGATGGTTTGTTTCAGCTGTCAAGGGAGCAGTTAAGGGGAAAAGGGTTATAAGATTCTTGCAAGGATTAAAGGGGGAAAAGGATGGGCAAAGAAGGACAAAAGGAGGGGGCTCTGACGGGAATGAGGGTCCTGGATCTTACCCGAGCCTTTGCCGGGCCGTACTGTACCATGATCTTAGCCGATCTGGGAGCGGAAGTGATTAAAATCGAACAACCGGGGTCAGGAGGAGATACTACCCTGGGAGCAGGACCTCGACCCGGCGGGGTTCATTATTACGCAATGGCCAATGATCGCAACAAAAAAAGTCTAACCTTGGCCCTCAGAAAAGAAGAAGGGAAAGAAATTTTTTATGGGTTGGTAAAAAAGTCTGATGTGGTTGTAGACAATTTCAGGCCCGGGGTCATGGAGAAAATAGGGGCGGATTATGAGACCGTAAAGAAGATGAATGCGGGAATCATTTCTTGCTCCATAACAGGTTTCAGCCCCACGGGTCCTTATCGGGATCGGCCAGCCTACGATATCATCGCCCAGGCCATGGGGGGAGCGATGAGTCTAACCGGAGAATCCGGAAGACCTCCGGTGCGGATCGGGCTTTCCATAGGGGACTTGGCCGGGGGATTGTTCGGGGCCCATGGAATTATGGCTGCTTATATTTACAAACAGAGGACAGGAAGAGGGCAGAATGTTTCTATATCCATGTTGAATTGCCAGATCGGTTTGCTCTCTTACCACGCCGTTGCTTATTTCGTTACCGGGAAAATTCCTAAACCTTTTGGCTCTGGACATCCCACCATCACTCCCCATCAGGCCTTCAAAGCCAAAGATGAATATTTCATCGTCTCGGCTCCGGAGGATAAATTCTGGAAAGGTGTGTGCCAAGCCGTAGGGGATCCGGAGTTGGGAAAAGACTCCCGGTTTCTCTCTGCGGATGGGCGATTGAAAAACAGGGACCAGATGATTTCCATCCTGGAAAGTCATTTTATCAGGAAAAACGCCGCGGAATGGATTGAAGCCCTTGTGGCCCAGGGTGTGCCCTGCGCGCCCATCAATACTTTGGACCGAGCGCTTTCGGACCCCGATGTCCTTGCGCAAAATATGGTGCCTGTACAAAATCA
>CAZIDC010000492.1:0-2856 GCA_964537885.1 uncultured Syntrophaceae bacterium
CCCTCGGGAAGCTGATTCTCCTCGGCTCGATTCTCTTCAGCGTATTCGCGGCCCTGCGCGGCTCGGCCCACTGGGAAATTTTTCTCCGTTTTTTCAATGCCACCCCTTTCGGCATTTCCGACCCGATCTTCAACCGGGACATCGGTTTTTACGTCTTCCAATTTCCTTTCCTGAAACAGCTCTACAGTTGGTTGATGACGGTCTTAATCCTGACCGCCATGGCCACGGCTCTGCTCTATTTTATCCGCCGCTCTTTTCAGTTCATCCCTCCCCAAACCTTCCGGATCGCTCCGGCGGCGCGGAATCATCTGGCAGTTTTAATCGCAGTTTTATTCTTCGTGGGTACGTGGGGGGCCTGGCTCGAGTTGAATGAAATCCTCTTCAGCAAACGTGGAGTGGTCTTCGGGCCCGGATACACCGACGTTACCACTCAATTGTGGATCCTGAAGGTCTTGATGGGAGTCACCGTTTTCGGCGGCCTGACCTTTCTCTCCCTGGCCTTTCGTAAAGACTGGAGGATTCCGGCCCTGGGAGTGGCAGCCCTCCTGGTGGTTGTGATCGTGGGAACGGGAATCTATCCTTCCCTGGTTCAAAGATTCAAGGTCGTGCCCAACGAGATCGTCCTGGAAAAGCCTTACCTCGAGCGGAATATCAAGTATACCCGCATCGCCTATAAGTTGAACGCCCTGGAAGACCAGGAATTTCCAGCCGAAGATAGCCTGACCCGGGAAGACCTGAAGCATAACGATCTGACCATCAAAAACATCCGCCTCTGGGATCATGCTCCCCTGCTCACGACTTACAGCCAGTTGCAGGAAATTCGCACCTATTACAAATTCGTGGATGTGGACAATGATCGTTACACCATCAACGGCGAGTATCGCCAGGTCATGCTCTCTCCCCGGGAGCTTTCCTACCCGGCGTTGCCCGCTCGAACCTGGGTCAACGAACATTTGAATTACACCCACGGGTACGGGGCCGTCCTCGGGCCGGTCAATCGCATCACCCGCGAAGGGCTGCCGGAATTTTTCATCAAAGATATTCCTCCGGTCTCTTCGGCCAATATCAAAGTCACCCGCCCGGAAATGTATTACGGTGAGATTTCCAACGAATATGTCTTCGTCAAGACCAAGCGGCCGGAATTTGATTACCCGGTGGGCGAAAAAAACGTCTACGCCCGCTATGAAGGCCAAGGCGGCGTGCCCCTCTCCTTCTGGCGGAAATTGCTTTTCGCGGTCCGGTTCGGCTCCTTCACGATCCTCCTTTCGAACGACATCACCCCCGAAAGCCGGGTGATGTACTACCGCAAGATCAGCGACCGGGTCACCCGGGTGGCTCCCTTTTTGCGCCTCGATGGGGACCCCTACTTAGTCATTTCCTCCGAAGGCCGCCTGCTCTGGTTTCTGGACGGCTACACGGTGTCTGACCGCTTTCCCTACTCCGAACCCGTCCGCAACCTGGGTAATTATATCCGCAACTCCGTCAAAGCCGTGGTGGATGCTTACGACGGTACGGTGAAGCTCTACATCAGCGACCCCACAGACCCCCTCATTCAAACCTATGCCAAAATTTTCCCCGGCATCTTCAAACCTCTTGAAGAGATGGAACCGGACTTACGCCGCCACATCCGTTATCCTCCGGGATTCCTCTCCATCCAGGCCAGGATGTACAGCACTTACCACATGGAGGATCCCCAGGTCTTTTACAATAAGGAAGACCTCTGGGCTATCCCCAGAACCTCCGGGCAGGGGGGGGAACAGGAGATGCAGCCCTACTACACAATCATGAGGCTGCCCGATGAAAAGAAGGAGGAGTTCGTCCTTCTTCTCCCGTTCACGCCCAGTAAGAAAGACAATATGGCTGCCTGGCTGGCCGCGCGCTGCGACGCGCCCAATTACGGAAGGGTGGTGGTGTACCGTTTCCCCAAGCAGAAGCTCGTCTTTGGCCCGCGGCAAATCGAGGCCCGGATCAATCAGGATGCTGAAATTTCCAAACAGCTCTCCCTGTGGAACCAGCGGGGGTCGGCGGCGATCCGGGGGAACCTCCTGGCCATTCCCATCGAGAAATCCATCCTCTACGTCCAACCCCTCTACTTAGCGGCTGAAAAAGGGCAGCTGCCGGAGCTAAAACGGGTCATCGTGGCCTTCGGCAATTCCGTGGCCATGGAGGAAAACCTGGAGATTTCCCTGCAGCGGGTCTTCGGCGGAGAGCTGATTAAAGAAAAGGATGCCCCCAAAGCGGCCGCAGCAGCGACCCCGGAAATAGAAAAATCGGAACGGCAGGTCGCGGTAGAGGCCCTCGCCCATTACCGTAAAGCCCAGGAATTCCTCCGCCAGGGGAACTGGGGTGGATACGGAGAAGAGCTGAGTAAGATGGAAGCGGCCCTGAGGATTCTGGAAAAAAGAAAATAACTTTTTGCCACAGAGAACACAGAGATAAATCAAAATTCAGGATAAAAACAGACCAGAAATTTAATTTATAATTTTCTGGGTTCTCTGTACTACTAACGTGCAAAATTTTGAATTTTTGGTAAGCAAAATTGATTTGGAAACAAGCCGCTTAAATCCCCCCTAACCCCCCTTTAATAAAGGGGGGGAGGGGGGATTTCTGGGATTGCTTTTAGTCTTAAGCAAAATTTATTCTTTTGGTTGCGGCTTTGCCGCGCTGCGACCTCTGTGGCTAAAGGGATTAGTTTTATGAAACGCATCGTCCTGGGAACGGCCGGGCATATCGACCACGGGAAGACTACCTTGATCAAGGCTCTAACCGGCGTGGACTGCGACCGCCTCAAAGAAGAGAAGGAACGGGGCATCACCATTGAACTGGGTTTCACATCCATGGCTTTGCCCAGCGGGC
>CAZIDC010000493.1:0-2855 GCA_964537885.1 uncultured Syntrophaceae bacterium
TCGTGGAGATTTTGCTGGAATTTGGTGCAGAGGTGAACGCAAAATCAAAAGATGGCAGAACAGCCTTATGGTATTCCAAGAGAATGGTAGCAAATACTTCAAAATCGCTTGCGAGTGCTTTTAAATCAAATTCGGGTGTGTCAGGGCTAAAAGCAAAGCTGGCAAATTACGAAATAATTTTGCAGATGCTTAAAGAGTCAGGTGGACGAGAGTAATCGGGTCTGGAAACCACAGCGCGGCATAGCCGCAACCAAAATCCATTCACCGCAGAGACCGCAGAGATCGCAGAGATATAAAGATCTTAAAAAAAATAATTAGGACACAAAGAACAACGCGTAAACATAGATAAAAATGAAAAAATCTTAACAAAACTTCCAGAAATTGAACGTTAGTAGTACAGGGCAATACTGTCCAAATTATATGCCTTTGGATGGAGGCATTGGAGGGTTAGTGATTGAGCTCTACTTACTGAATAAAAAATTTGGGGACTACTTAGCCGTTAAGGATTTAACTCTTCAAGTGCCTTCAGGAGAGATTTTTGGATTTCTGGGCCCCAACGGAGCCGGTAAAACTACCACTATAAGGATGATGGCCGGCCTGATGAAACCCACTTCGGGTCGAATTCTTATGGGGGGAAAAGACGTCTGCCGGGAGCCAGAGAAAGCAAAGGCAATTTTGGGGTACATTCCCGATCGTCCCTATCTTTATGAGAAGTTAACCGGCGAGGAATTTTTGGAATTCATTGCCGGCCTTCACCGTCTCAACCCCAAAGATGGTTGGCGGCGGAGGTCCGTTGAGCTTTTGGAGCTTTTCGACCTTCATCGTTGGCGCCGAGAACTAATCGAAAGCTACTCTCATGGAATGCGTCAGCGGTTGGTCACCATTGCTGCTATCATTCATCGTCCCCGGGTACTCATCGTTGATGAGCCGATCGTAGGATTGGACCCCAAAGGAACCCAGTTGGTAAAGAGTCTTTTCCAGGATTTGGCAAAAAATGGGATGACAATTTTCCTCTCAACCCACATTTTGGGAATTGCGGAAGAGATGTCCCACCGAATTGGAATTCTTCATAGGGGGCAGATGATAGCTCTGGGCACCATGGATGAGCTCCGCGAACAAGCCAAGATTGCCGATGAACGGCTTGAGCCGCTTTTTTTGAAGTTGACTGAAGAAGTAGGAGAATAGGGTCTCGAAAGAACCTCCGTCGCTTATTGGAGAGGGCCAATGGCCGGCTGGATTAATTTGCTTCTCCCCAAAATCCTTAGTTTCAAAAACCGTCTGACGGGCTCCTTTCGGAAGTCCCCCCTTAAACTGCTGATCCTGACTTCGATGGTAATTGGTTTTTGGTCGGTGATATTTTTTCTCTTTCAAAAGGCGTTGCTTTACTTCCGCTCAATAGGGCCCTTGGGCGACATCCTGAATTCCGGAATTTTCGGAATGTTGCTCCTGGTCTTTTTTGGCATCCTTCTTTTCAGCAACCTCATAACCTCCTTATCAACCTTTTTCCTGTCGGAGGATTTAACCCTCATTCTTTCCCGCCCGGTCTCCCAAACGGGCCTTTACTGTGCCCGACTGGTAGAGACGATCATTTACAGCTCCTGGATGGTCGTGTTTTTTTTGGTGCCGGTTTTTGCCGCTTACGGATGGGTTTATCGGACATCTGTAAGTTTTGGATTTTATTTGGTTCTGCCTGCCGCCTTTATTCCTTATTTAATTATCCCCGCGGCCATCGGCATTCTCATCACCATGATTTTAGTCAATGTCTTTCCAGCGCGCAGCACCAAGGATGTCCTCATCCTTATTCCCATCTTCTTCGCGGCGGGCCTTTATTTTTTTGGGCGATTTATGAAAGTTGAGATCCCGGCCGATCCCTTTTCGGCGGCAGGGTTAGTTGAACATTTAAAGATCTGGTTGAATGTCTCCTCCCGGCCATTCCTCCCCAGCCATTGGGTTTCGGAATCATTGACGCCGTTCCTCAAAAATGCTCCGGGGACCACCGGGTTTTTTCTAAGCAGGCTTTGGCTCGCAACAGGAGCCGCGGTTGCGGTCGGCGGGGTTGTTTCCCGGATGATATTCTTTCCGGGATGGACAAGATCGCAGGAGGCCCGAAAAGTTTACCTAAGCCGAAGCATTTTTTTCAACCGCCTCCTTGGAATCGTCAGTTACCCCCTGCCTCCTCCGATTCGGGCTTTGGCCATAAAAGATTGCAGGGTCTTTTTTCGCGACCCCCTCCAATGGTCCCAGCTTATCTTGTTGACTGTGTTAGTGGTGGTGTATCTTTCCAGCTTTGCCGTCCTTAAATTTCACAAAACCCCAAACTTCTTTATTCAAAACTTGATTTCTTTCATGAATATTGGGTTAGCCGGATTTGTTTTGGCTACGATTTCGGGCAGATTTGCCTTCACCTCGGTCAGCCAGGAAGGGTTTCCTTTCTGGGTTATACGCTCTACCCCCGTTTCTCTGCGTACTTTTTTATGGAACAAGTTCTGGACGAACCTTGTTCCGCTTTTGGTCCTGGCCGAAGCGATAAATTTTATTTCCGGCTGGTTTTTGAAATCCACTTTATTTACGATGATCCTATCTTCTGTGACTTTATTCTTCATGACATTTGGCATTATCGGTCTCGCCGTAGGCATAGGAGCTATTTACCCCCGTTTCAAATTGGACAATCCCGCCCGGATGGCCGTGGGGTTGAGCGGAACCCTTTATATGATTCTGAGCATGCTTTTTATCGGGGCAGTCATGGTTTTGGAGATTTGGCCGGCCTATACGATCTTTATGGCTGAATATCTTCACCGATCTCTTTCCTTCTTTCAATGGACCGGGATCATACTTTCTTTTTGTGGAGTTGCTTT
>CAZIDC010000494.1:0-2855 GCA_964537885.1 uncultured Syntrophaceae bacterium
AATTTTTTCACAGCTTCGGGGTGGGAAGGGTAAAAAGCAAGGATGAAATTCATCGCCGATCTTCACCTCCATTCCAAGTACAGCCGGGCGACCAGCCGGGACATGGAGGTGGAGACCCTGTCTTTATGGGCCAAGCGCAAAGGGATCAAGCTTCTGGGAACGGGCGATTTTACGCACCCCCTGTATTTTCTCGACTTGAAGTCCAAACTGCAGCCGCTCGGGAACGGACTCCATACTTTGAAAGAAGATCCCGAGGGTACTCATTTCATGCTCACGGCGGAAGTGAGCAATATGTTTACCCAAGGGGGAAAAGGAAGACGAATCCATACCCTGATCTTTGCTCCCTCCTTCGAGGTCGTTGAAAGAATCAATTCCAAACTGGGCAAGTTCGGCAAAATCGCTTCTGACGGGCGGCCGATCTTTGGTTTTTCGGCGAAAGATCTCCTGAAGATGATTCTGGACCTCTCTCCCGATTGTCTGCTCATCCCGGCTCATGCCTGGACGCCCTGGTTCTCGGTTTTCGGGGCGAATTCGGGGTTTAACTCCCTGCAAGAATGCTACGAGGAAGAAACGAAACACATCCCGGCCATCGAAACCGGCCTGTCCTCCGACCCGGAGATGAACTGGCGGCTGTCGGCCCTGGACGACATCACCCTGCTTTCCAATTCTGACGCTCATTCTCCTGGAAAAATCGGGCGCGAAGCCAACATCTTCAACTGTGAACTGGATTATGCCGCCATCACCCAGGCCATCCGGAAGAAGGACCCGAGGAAGATTCTCTTTACCATTGAATTTTTCCCGGAAGAGGGAAAATATCATTTCGACGGCCACCGCAACTGCGGGGTTCTCTTTTCGCCAAAGGAGACAAGGAAACACCAGGGCCTCTGCCCGGTCTGCGGCAAACGCCTGACCGTGGGGGTAATGAACCGGGTCGAGGAACTGGCTGACCGGCCAGAGGGGGCGGTCCCGACCAAGGCCATCCCAGCCTTACACATGGTCCCCCTGGATGAAATCATCGCCGACGCCCTAAGAGTCGGAACCAACGCCGCTTCCGTCGAAAAGGAATACCTCCGCCTCGTAGAAAAGGGAGGGTCAGAAATGGACATCCTTCTGGAACTCTCCCCCGAGGAGCTTTCCTCTTTCACCCCCCCTTCTATTTTGGAGGGAATTTTGCGGGTCCGCGAAGGACGCTTGCAGATCACTCCGGGTTACGACGGGGTTTTTGGCAAGATTCAGATCCTCTCTCCCATAGAGCGGGAAAAGGGACCCGCCGAAGAAGCCAATAAAGAACCGGCCCAGATGAAGCTCTTTTGAATTCCATACCATGGCGTCCTTCCCCGAAAAACCTTCAATCCTTCTCGTCAATCCCTGGATCCATGATTTCTCCGCTTACGATTTCTGGATGAAACCACTGGGCCTTCTGTATGTGGGTTCCATCCTGCGTTTGCAGGGTTTCCGGATTACGCTTCTGGATTGTCTCAATTTTTCATCTTTGCCGGAAAGGTTGGCTGCAGCGCTGAGGCCCCCGCATCGCCGCGCTTTTGGACGGGGACATTTTTATAAGGAGATCATATCCAAACCCGCCGTCCTCAAGCAGATCCCGCGGAACTTTCGCCGCTACGGAATCCCCCCGGAGATCATAAAGGAAAGGGTCAGGATGCTTCCCCATCCGGATCTCATTTTGGTTACTTCTTCGATGACTTACTGGTACTCAGGCCTTAGCGAGACCATTGAACTCCTCCGCCAGACCCTCCCGGGCGTAGGCCTATTTTTAGGGGGCATCTACGCCACGCTTTGTGAAAAACACGCCGAGAAATACTCCGGCGCGGACCGGATTCTATCCGGACCCTGGGATGGAGAGAAGATGCGGATCCTGTCAGAGTATCTGGGAATTCCTTCTTCCTCCGAGGATAAAAAATTTCCCTCCTGGCCCTACCCGGCATTCGACACCTATCCCCGGCTGGAATACGTGTGCCTGTTGACCCAATGCGGCTGTCCTTTCCAGTGCACTTACTGTGCCGCCTCAAAATTAACAAAAGGTTTCGAGGCCAGGCTTCCTTCGGAGGTGGTCGAAGAAATCGGCCACTGGCAGAGCCAATTGGGGGTAAGGGATTTTGCCTTTTATGATGACGCCCTTTTGGTAAACCCTTTCGGGCACATCGTTCCCTTTTTGCAGGAAGTGATCCGGCGGGGCCGGCAATGTAACTTCCACACCCCCAATGCGCTTCATGCGAAAATGATAGATGAAGAAGTGGCCGATCTCCTCTTCCGGGGAGGATTCAAAACCATCCGCCTTGGTTTGGAGACATCGAATGAAAAAACCCAGGCTGAGACTGGGGGCAAGGTAGACAATCAGGGGTTCCGGAAAGCGGTTCGGAATTTAAAACGGGCGGGGTATGCGAGCGGAGAAATCGGAGTTTATCTAATGGCCGGCCTGCCGGGGCAGAGAGCTGAGGAGATTGAAGAGAGTATTGCCTTTGTGCGGGAGAGCGGCGCAAAGCCCATTCTGGTGGAATATTCGCCCATTCCCGGTACTCCCCTGTTTGAGCAGGCCAAGAAGATGTCCCCCTTCGACCTTGAAAACGAGCCTCTATTCCACAACAACTCCCTTCTGCCTTGCCAGTGGGAGGGGTTTACCTGGACGGATCTTCAGAGATTGAAGGAGGAATTGAGGTGAAGGTGGCAATTATTAAAAAAATATGCTAACAATGTCAATAACGAATAAAGCTGAAAATTTTTTCAATTTTAGGCATTTTAGACACTTAACTTGAAGAATAAGGAGGAAGGGATGGCCAAAAAACCGAGTGAAAAAGAAGATGAATATTTTGCCCGGATGGAGTTTGAAAGACGAAAAG
>CAZIDC010000495.1:0-2855 GCA_964537885.1 uncultured Syntrophaceae bacterium
GGGCAGACTAAGTCGTCCCGGTGGATGATTTCATCCCCGTGGGTATAGCCGAGTTTAGCTGTTACCTCGGTGGTTTTCAACCCTTTAATCTTGTTGATCTCCGAAGAGCTGTAATGGGTCAAGCCTTTGGCAACCTCCTGGCCATGGACATCAATCAGAATTACCGGGTCGCCCTGGCTGAATTTTCCTTCGGAGGACAGGACTCCCGAAGGGAGCAGACTTTTTCCCTTCTGGAGAATGGCCTTCTTGGCGCCGTCATCGACGGCGATTTTTCCCAGGGGCTCAAGGGTAAAAGCAATCCAGTGTTTGCGGCTGGTCAGTTTGTTCACCTCGGGCATGAAAAGGGTGCCCGTATTCTCGCCCTGGAGGATCTTTTCCAGTACTCCTTCAGCCATTCCATTGGCCAGAATGCTCGGCACGCCGAAAAGCGCGGCCTTCCTGGCGGCCTGGAGCTTGGTGACCATGCCGCCGATGCTGATGGAACTCAAAGTCCCGGTGGCCTTCTTTTCCATTTCAGAGGTGATCTGAGAGACGAAGGGAATAAGCCGGGCATTTTTATGGAGGCGCGGGTCGCAATCAAAAAGACCGTCAATGTCGCTCAAGATAATCAGCAGGTCGGCATTCACTAAATTGGTTACCAGTGCGGAAAGATTGTCATTGTCACCGAACTTAATTTCCTCCACGGCCACCGTGTCATTTTCATTGATGACCGGAATCACCCCGAAACCCAGAAGCGTGAGAAGGGTATTCCGGGCGTTGAGATACCGGTTGCGGTTGGAAAGGTCGTCGCGGGTTAATAGAATCTGGGCGACTTTTTCTTCATAGAAGGAAAAGGCCCGTTCATAGTTCCACATCAGAGCATTCTGGCCAAGAGCTGCGGCGGCTTGTTTCTGGGGAATGGTTCTGGGCTTTTCCAGGAGCCCGAGCCGGGCCATCCCTGCGGCGATGGCCCCGGAAGAAACGATGACAATCTCGTAGCCCTTTTTCTTGGCTGCCGAAACCTCCCGGGCCAGCCGGTCGAAAACAACCTGGCTTAATGTTTTCCCCTTGGCCGTCAGCACCCGGGTTCCAACTTTGAGAACAATCCGGCGGACCCTATGCAGGACCGCTTTTCGGTTCACGTATTTTCTTCTCCATTCCCTTTTTCCGCCAGGTGATGAACCAAAGAAGCAAGCAGGCGGGGTAAACCTTCCCCGGTCAGGGCGGAGATGGGCAAGGCCTCTTTTTTCACCTTTTTAAAATAGCGGACCACTTCTGAAAGCCGGCCGCGGGCTTCCGGTGTATCCATTTTATTCAGAGCGATAACCTGGGGTTTCTTTCCCAGTGCCGGGTCAAAAAGAGAGAGCTCCCGGTTCAGGTTCAAATAATCCGTAACCGGGTCGCGCTGGCCGGCAGCGGAGCCATCGAGAAGATGAAGGATGAGGGAGGTTCGTTCGATATGTTTGAGAAATTTCAACCCCAGCCCGGCCCCTTGATGGGCCCCCTCGATAACTCCAGGGATGTCCGCAACCACAAAGGGCTTATGATCTCCGAAAGAGACGACCCCAAGATGGGGAACCAGGGTCGTGAAAGGATAATCGGCAATCTTGGGGCGAGCTGCGGAAATTCTGGAGATCAGGGTGGATTTTCCCACGTTGGGGTATCCAACAAGACCCACATCGGCCATCAATTTCAGCTCGAGCTTTATCCAGCGAGATTCACCCGTGCCGCCGGGTTCGGCATGGCGGGGCGCTTGGTGGGTAGGGGTGGCGAAACGAGCGTTCCCCCGTCCTCCCCGCCCGCCGCGGGCAGCGACAAAGATTTCTCCCTCGCGGGTAAAATCCTGGAGGATCTCTCCACTTTCAGCATCCCGGAGGAGGGTACCGAGCGGAACGGGGAGAAAAAGGTCCGCCGCGCCGCGCCCTTCCTTGTTTTTTCCTTTTCCGTGTTGGCCTCTTTTGGCGTGATAATGCTGCTGGTAGCGAAAGTCAAGAAGGGTGGTAATCTGATCGGTGGCCTTTACAATCACGTCCCCGCCTTTTCCCCCGTCACCGCCGTCGGGTCCGCCCCGGGGAACGTATTTTTCACGGCGAAAACTGAGGCAGCCGTTTCCTCCGTCTCCAGCTTTGACGAAAATTTTTGCTTCATCGATAAATTTGATCGATAAAACTCCTGCTGCGCTCAGCGTTTGCTGGCCGGCTTTATAAGAAAAGTTCGTTAAACCTGCACTTCTGCGGACGGTGGTCCGTTGACACTGACTTTCTTGCGGTCCCTGTCCAGTCTTTCGAAAGCGACGATGCCGTCGATTTTGGCGAAGAGGGTAAAATCCTTACCCATCCCCACATTTTTCCCCGGGTGGATGCGAGTCCCATGCTGACGCACGAGGATGGACCCGGCCTGGACCTTTTGTCCCCCGAAGCGCTTCACTCCCAATCGCTGGCCCGCGCTATCCCTGCCGTTCCGCGAGCTTCCTTGTCCCTTTTTATGAGCCATGATAACCTCCCATGGAGTCCATTCTTACGAAAAGGCTACTGTACGTGGATTTCTTTAATCTTCAGGGCGGTGAAGGATTGTCGATGCCCCTGCTTTTTGGAAAATCCTTTCCGCCGTTTCATCTTGAAGGCGATCACCTTCTTGGCCCGGCCCTGGCGCAGGATTTCTCCCACGATCTTGACATTGGGAAGCAGAGGAGCTCCGGTGAGAATCTTCTCTCCTTCCGCGTAAAGAAGAACGTCCGAAAATTCTACGGTCTCGCCGGCATTGCCCTTTATTTTTTCGACCTGAATGGTGTCGCCGGGGGAAATTTTATACTGTTTTCCACCCGTCCGGATTATTGCGTACACGTCATCCTCCCCAACCTGAAATTAAATTTATTG
>CAZIDC010000496.1:0-2845 GCA_964537885.1 uncultured Syntrophaceae bacterium
ATCCCGGGTATCGGCGCCATCATCCCCACCTTTCTTGCTTACGTAGTTGAAAAGAAGGTATCGAAACACCCGGAGAAGTTCGGCACGGGAGTTATCGAAGGAGTGGCTTCGCCGGAAACGGCCAACAACGCCTATGCCAACGGGGCCATGGTCCCTTTGCTTACCCTCGGTATCCCCGGGTCCCCTACCCTCGCCGTGCTTATGGGGGCATTCATCATCCACGGTCTTACCCCGGGTCCCTTCCTTTTCAAAGAGCGCCCCGATGTGGTGTGGGGGCTCATCGCCAGTCTTTATTTAGGCAATGTCATTTTACTCGTACTGAACCTTCCTCTGGTCGGCCTCTGGGCCAAGCTCCTGGAAATCCGGTATCAATTTCTTTACCCGGGGATTCTACTTTTCTGCATTCTCGGGGCGTACAGCCTGAATCAAAGCATTTTTGATGTAGGGGTGATGGTGGCCTTCGGAGTGCTGGGTTATATCTTCCGTAAAATAGACTGGCCCTTAGCTCCGACGATCCTGGCTCTTATTCTGGGTCCTATGATGGAGAGGGCCTTACGCACCTCGCTGGAGATGTCCGCCGGAGATATGACTATTTTCTTCACCCGGCCCATCTCGGTCGTTCTTCTTATTGTGGCAGCCATCGTCCTGGCCAGCCCGGCGGTTCGACTTTTGGGCAAACGGGCGGGGAAGGAAGATTGAGCCCAATTTATGAAACCACAGAGGGGATGAAGTAAGATTTCAAATAACCCCTTGGTGTTTAATCTTTTCTCCGTGTTCTCTGTGGTTAAGTTTTGACAATACTTTGAAATAGGAAAGGAGGGGGTAAAATGAAAGGGAAGGTTATTTTTTGTTTCATCGGCATTTTATTGACGATGTCGGGTCCATCTGTTTATGCCGCTGATTATCCCACGAAACCCGTAACCCTAATGGTCCCCTGGCCGGCTGGAGGGTCCACGGATGTAGGTGCCCGAATCTTGGCTTCTATTGCCGAGAAGAAAATGGGCCAGCCCCTGGTAGTGATCAATAAAGTTGGAGCCGGTTCCCAGGTGGGTTTGACGGAACTGGCCCGGGCTAAACCCGATGGTTACTACATCGGGTTTGTCAGCCTCCCTGCGCTCAATACCATTATCATCGATCCCGAGCGGAAAGCGCTCTTTGACGTCGATGCTTTCCTGCCCATTATCAACCAGGTTTTAGATCCCGGAGCCATCTGGGTGAAAGCCGACAGCCCTTATAAAACCCTTAATGACCTGATCGATGATGCCAGGAAGCGTCCCGGGGTCATTCGAGCCAGCACCACGGGCATTCTCGGGGACGATCATTTAGCTATCCTGATGATAGAAGAAGCAGCTAAGGTTAAATTGCGCGTCGTTCACTTCGATGGAGGAGCCCCCCAGATGGCCGCCACCTTGGGCGGTCAGGTCGATGTTTCCTTCGATAATGTTGGAAGCATCACCCCCCGGGTAAGAGGCGGACAGGTGCGGGTATTAGCGGTGATGGACAAGGAGAGGTCCAAGTTTGTGCCTGATGCATCTACTACGGTCGAACTCGGGTATCCGAGTGTCATCTCTTCTTCAACCCGGGGAGTTATGGGGCCTAAAGGTATTCCCGGACCGATTGTAAAGAAGATCCAGGAAGTTTTTCTGGAGGCCATGAAGAATCCCGAACACATAGAAAAGATGGAAAAGGCTGGCCTGGCTGTAAAGCCGCTGGTGGGGGAAGAGTACGTCAGGTATTTCCGTGACCTCCAGAACCAGTGCAAGGGACTGGTCGACGCCGCCCGCAAGGCCCAATAAGTGAAGGTTTCCCGCGCTACGCGCTTTGCGCCATGCGCTATGCGAATTTTTTAAAAAGGAGGAAGCAAAATGAAAAGTAGAATCGTATTTAGTTTGGTAGCAGGACTCATCATGGCATTGGCAGGGGGCGCCTTTGCCCAGGATTATCCTACGAAGCCGATCACGCTCCAGATCCCGTATGCGGCTGGCGGGTCCACGGATGTAGGGGGAAGGATAGTTGCGGCCATCGTCGAGAAGGATCTGCGCCAACCTATGGTGGTTGTCAACAAAGCCGGCGCCGGAGGACAGGTGGGCTGGACGGAATTAGCCAGGCAGAAGCCGGATGGATACTACCTGGGCTATATCAACCTGCCCCATATTCTCACAACCATACTGGACCCGGAGCGGAAGGCTGCCTTTAAGGCTGAGGACATCGTTCCCATCATCAGCCAGGCCCTCGATCCCACCACTATCTCCATCAGACCAGACAGCCCCTGGAAGACCCTCAAAGACCTGATTGACGAGGCCAAGAAGAGGCCCGGTCAAATCGCCGCCGGCCTTGTAGGCTACCTCCAGGATGATGAAATTGGCTACTTCCAGTTGGCTGATGCCGCAGGAATAGAATTGCGGAGGGTTTATTTCGATTCCGCTGCTCCCGCTATTACGGCCCTCCTCGGAAAACATGTGGATGTCCTCTTCTGCACGGTAGGTGACAACTTCACCCAGTGGAAATCCGGAAGGATCCGCATGCTGACGATAATGGACACCGAGAGGTCCAAGTTCTACCCCGATTTGCCTACTACGGCGGAGGGGGGCTTCCCCACCATTCTCTCTGCCTCTACCCGGGGTGTCGCTGCTCCTAAAGGAATACCTCAGCCCATTATGAAGAAGCTTCAGGATGTCTTCAAGAAGGCAATGCTTACCAAAGATCATATGGATAGGCTGGAAGGCGCCGGCCAGCCCGTAAAAATCTTGGTGGGCGATGACTTCGTCAAATACTACAGGGAAAACTTAAAAGTCGCCAAGAAATGGGTGGAGCACGTCCGGAAGAAATAATCAGCGCCAATAAA
>CAZIDC010000497.1:0-2835 GCA_964537885.1 uncultured Syntrophaceae bacterium
TGATAATTTTGGCCAAGAATGATCCGAAAGATAATTTTCAACCTTGAATAAGCTTTAAAGAATATTTTCTGTATTTTTATGAGTCAGGGATCCATTCATGCGCATGACGGTTAAGTACCGCCGAGAAGGGAGTAGGGTATGCTAAAGCAATTTACCAGGGAGGAAGTTCTTGAAAGGCTGCAAACGGAAATTCAGAATGGAAGGCCGATCATCGTGGCCGGAGCCGGAATTGGGATCACAGCCAAATTTGCCGAAATAGGGGGGGCCGATTTAATCGGAGTCTATAATTCAGGGCTGTACAGGATGGATGGGCATGGATCCTCGGCAGGGAGCATGCCGTTTGGGGATGCTAATCAAATTGTTTTGGAAATGGGCCTTCGCTCCATTATGCCGGTGGTAAAGAACATCCCGGTCATCGCCGGGATTTGTGGAACGGATGTGACCCGGGTGATGAGCATATTTTTGAAGCAAATTAGGGAAGCCGGTTTTTCGGGGGTGATGAATTTTCCAACCGTTGGATCACTGGATGGGAACTTTCGCCAGCGGCTGGAAGATCTCGGCATGGGGTATGAAAAAGAGGTCGAGATGATCCGCCTGGCAAGGGGAATGGGCCTCTTCACGATCTGTTACTCCTTTACCCCCCAGGAAGCAGGGGCGATGGCCAAGACCGATGTCGATGTCCTCATTGCTCATATGGGACTCACCACGGGAGGTTCATTGGGTTCAAAGAGAGCAGTGAATCTGGAAGAGACGGTACCACGAGTACAGGCGATTTTGAGGGCGGCCAAAGAAATCAAAAAGGATATCATTTGTCTTGCCCACGGAGGGCCGATTTCTTCTCCCGAAGATACGGAGCATATCTATCAGCACACGGATGCTGTGGGGTTTCTGGGCGCTTCCAGTATCGAGAGGATCCCCGTTGAAAGGGCGATCCAGAGCGCAACGAAAGCCTTTAAGTCAAGGCCTCTGAAAAAAAGAGTTTAGGGGTTACGATTGATTTCCGCGTGGCCCGGCGATCTTGGGAAGAAAATCCAATTTATTTTTTTAAGGGAGGAACTGCGATGGCGAAAATGAGGTGTGCCACGGCAATGGTTAAGGCTTTGGAGGCTATGGGAACTGAAGTCGCCTTTGTTTACAACGGGCACGGGAACTGGGCGATTCTGGATGCCATTGCCCATGAAAGCCGCATCAAAGGCATCATATGCCGGACGGAAGACCAAGGAGTTCACATGGCCGACGGGTATTACCGCGCCAAACGTCAGGGACCGCTTCCCATTGTAAGCACATCCGTAGGGCCGGGGAATATGAATATCGCTCCGGCTTTGGCCAATGCCTTTTATGAATCTTCGGCCATGGTGGTTTTAGCCGGCGGCGGCGCCACTCATTGGCTTGATCGGGGAGGAATCGAAGAGTTTTACCGATATGCTCCGGACGAATGGATTCAGACGGTGAAAGTCTATACCAAGAAGGCTCTGGTGATCAGTCGACCGGATACGGCCGTGGAAATGTTGCTCCGCGCTTATAAGACAGCGATCACGGGCCGGCCTGGGCCGGTCGTATTGCAGGTGCCTTTTGACATCCAACATTCGGAGGTTGAATTCAACGAATCCATCAATGCCAGGCAATGGGTGGACCTGCGTCCCCCCGGGCCGGATCGATCGGGCATCCGCGACGCTGCCCGATGGATTGCCAGGTCCAGCCGGCCCTTATTCTTCGTCAGCAGCGGGATTCATCACGCCGGCGCCCATCGGGAACTTGCCAGGCTCGTGGAAAAGTTCGGCCTTCCCCTCTGCACGAGCACCATGGGCAAGGGATCCTACCCGGAAAATCAGCCCCTGTGCCTGGGAGCCATCGGGAGATCCGGCACCGGCCATGCCAATCGAGCGGCGGGTGCCTGCGACCTCTTGATTGCGGTGGGCACCCATTTTTCAGACATTGACACGGGTGGGTGGACACTCTTTCACATCCCCGATCAAACGCGCCTGATTCACATCGACATCGACCCAACGGAAATTGCCCGAGCTTATCCGCCCGAGGTGGGAATCATTTCCGACGCTAAACTGGCCTTGATCGCCCTTCTTGAGGAGCTTGAATCCCTCAATCTCCAGCCCGGCCGCTGGGCGGAATGGAGGGAGGAAATAACCCGGTGGAAAGAAGAATGGGAGCAGAATGTCGCCCCCCTGCGGCATTCAGATCAAGCGCCCCTGAGTTATTCCCGGGTTTGCCATGAAGTCTCCCAGTTACTCAACCAATTTTACCCCGAGGCATCGGTATTCGTGGACACCGGCCACCTCCTGTCTTTTGCGCCTGCTTTCTACCGAGTGATTCAACCGACTTTTCACCATTGCGGCTTTTTTCATCGCATGGGCTGGTCCCTGCCGGCCGCTTTGGGATGTCGCCTGGCCAGGCCGGAACAACCCGTCGTGGCTTTGATCGGAGACGGTTCTTTCTTCTTTACCTGCACGGCCCTGGCGACGGCTTATGAATATGACTTCCCGATAATCGCCGTCGTCATGAATAACCGCACGCTCCAGATCGAACGAGAACTGATGAAGAAGCTTTACGGGCGGGTTGCTTTCTGCGATTTTGTGAAGCAGTCCACGCAGGAACCCTGGAACCCCGACCTGGTGGCCATGGCCAAGGCCCTAGGCGTCAAGGGGAAAAAAGTCAACACTCCTTCCGAGCTGGCCCCTGCTCTGAAGGAAGCGCTGGAGTCCGGGTCTTCCTGGGTCATCGATGTAGAAATCGACCCCCATTCCCCCGGCTATCGGAGCGTTTGGTATCCCTATCCCAACAACTTCTGGGTACCCATGGGAGAGATTCCCAAACATTTCT
>CAZIDC010000498.1:0-2827 GCA_964537885.1 uncultured Syntrophaceae bacterium
GTGATTTTGGTATGAAAAAATGCTTTGTTTTTAAGATCGATGGAGTCGAAGCAAATGGATAAACAATATTTATTAGCCCCCGGGCCTACCCCCGTCCCCCCCGAGGTCCTTCTGGCCATGGCCAGCCCGATCATTCATCACCGGGCGCCGGTTTACGAGAAGGTCCTGCGGGAAGTTCGTGATGGATTGAAATATCTCTTTCAGACGAAAAATGAAGTGTTGATCTTTGCCTCTTCGGGAACAGGGGCAATGGAAGGGTCCGTGACCAACACCCTCTGCGCCGGCGATAAAGTCATTGTGGTGGAGGGGGGAAAATTCGGAGAACGCTGGGCAAATATCTGCCAAGCCTATGGGGTAAAAGTTAGGGTCTTCCCCGTGGAATGGGGGCAGGCCATCGATCCGGCTCTGATCGGCCAGGCTTTGCAGGAAGACCCGGCGGTCAAAGCCGTCTTCCTCCAGGCCACAGAGACTTCTACGGGCGTCTTATACCCCGTTAAAGAAATTGCGGCGATTGTCTCCCGCTATCCCGGAACGATCATGGTGGTGGATGCCATATCTCATCTGGGCGCCGTGGAGTTGCCCATGGACGAATGGAAGCTGGACATCGTGGTAGCCGGTTCGCAAAAGGCCCTGATGCTTCCGCCCGGCCTGGCTTTTGCGGCCCTAAGCGACAAAGCCTGGGAGCTTGTGGGGAAGTCTACCCTGCCCAAATTTTATTTCGACTTCCAGAAAGAACTGAAAAATATAAAGCAGAATCAAAGCGCTTATACCCCGGCAGTCTCCTTAGTTATCGGTCTGGCTGAATCGCTGAGGAAAATCAGGACCGAAGGCCTGGAAAATGTGTTCGCCCGCCATGCCCGGCTGGCCAAAGCCACCCGGGAAGCAATGCTGGCGCTCGGTCTCAAGCTTTATGCCGCAACGGCCTATTCCAATGCGGTAACCGCCGTGGTCGCCCCGCCGGGAGTGGATGGCCAGAAAGTAGTCAAGATTCTGCGTGAAAAACACAACCTGACCATTGCCGGAGGGCAGGACCGGGCCAAGGGAAAGATTTTCCGCATTGCCCACCTGGGTTTTGTGGATAAATTTGACGTCCTCATGGGCGTGGCGGCCGTGGAGATGACTTTGCAAGAGCTGGGCTATGCCGTGGAGATGGGTAAAGGTGTTCGGGCAGCGATGGAAGTCCTTATAAAAAATTAGGCGAGAGGCCATAGGCTATGGGTTAAAAAAAAGCTATTTCCTATAGCCTATAGCCCATTGCCCATAGCCTGTAATTTCTATCAGAAAAGGTGTTTATGGCTAATATCATTATAATCGGTATGCAGTGGGGAGATGAGGGCAAAGGCAAGATCGTTGACCTTCTGACCGAATTTGCCGATGTGGTCGTCCGGTTTCAAGGGGGGAATAACGCCGGGCACACCGTCGTCGTAGGCGGTGAGACGGTGATCCTGCATCTCATCCCCTCGGGAGCCCTTTACCCGCATAAAAAATGCCTCATCGGCAACGGCGTTGTCGTTGATCCCCAGGTTCTCTTAGCGGAGATCGATGAGCTGCAAAAACGGGGGTACTTTCAGGACGATGATCAACTCCTGATCAGCGAAGTTGCCCACTTGATCCTGCCTTACCACCGGCGGATGGATGTGGCCCGGGAGGCGATGAAGGGTTCGGGGAAAATCGGCACTACCGGCAGGGGGATCGGCCCGGCCTATGAAGACAAGGTTGCGAGAACAGGGATCCGAGTTGGAGACCTCTTGGATGAAAAGGTCTTCCGCGACAAGCTGGAAGAAAATTTAACGGTAAAAAATCCCTGCCTGGAAACCTGTCTGAAAGATAAAGGGTTCAACCTGGAAGAAATCTTCAAGGAATATACGGGCTACGCCGGACGGTTGAAAAAATACGTGGGCAATACCTCAATCTTTATCGACCGCCAGATGAAAGAGGGCCGGCACATTCTTCTTGAGGGAGCCCAGGGAACCCATCTGGATGTCGATCACGGCACCTATCCCTTCGTCACCTCTTCCAACACCGTGGCCGGAGGGGCCTGTTCGGGTGCAGGGATCGGACCGACGAAAATCACGGAAGTCATCGGGGTCGCCAAAGCTTACACCACCCGCGTGGGCGGCGGCCCTTTCCCCACCGAGTTGAAGGATACGGTGGGGGAGAAAATCCGGGAACGGGGAAGGGAGTTTGGGGCCACCACGGGGAGGCCGCGCCGCTGCGGTTGGTTGGATTTTCCCCTCTTGCGCGATGCCATCCGGTTGAACGGCCTCACCGGCATAGCCCTGACTAAAATGGATGTGCTGAGCGAGTTTGAGACCATTAAGATTTGTACGGCTTATGAATATCAAGGCCAGCGCCTCGTGAATGTTCCTTCGTCCATCAAGATCCTCCGGGAATGCCGGCCTATTTATGAAGAAGTTAAAGGGTGGAAGGCGGACATGAGGCAAGCCCGGATATTCGAAGATCTTCCCCTGCGGGCCCGGGAATACGTCAAGCGCGTGGAGGAATTGACTGAAACGGAAGTAATCCTCGTCTCTGTGGGCGAGCGCCGGGAGGAAACCATCCTTCGCCGTAACCCTTTCCTCAAAGGTCCTACCGTAAAATAAAAGGCTTGATCGTCGGAGGAAATGCGCATACAATAAAATTTATTTGGACGCAGATTTTAGCGATATATGCGGATAAAAATTTAGGTTTGTTTTGAATCCTGAAAATCTGCGTTCATCTGCGTCCAATGAGAATTTCGTGAGCCGTTAGCTCAGTAGGTAGAGCACCTGACTTTTAATCAGGTGGTCGGGAGTTCGAGCCTCCCACGGCTCACCAGTAAAATCAA
>CAZIDC010000499.1:0-2822 GCA_964537885.1 uncultured Syntrophaceae bacterium
CTCGCTGCCCAGCCGCTTTATTTCTCCTTCCTGCAGTGCCCGAAGCAGTTTCACCTGAGCGGAAAGACTGGTCTCTCCAATTTCATCCAGAAAGAGCGTGCCCAGGTGGGCCATTTCAAAGCTTCCCCGTTTTTCCTTCTTGGCATCGGTAAAAGCCCCCCGCTCGTGACCGAAAAGCTCGCTCTCCAAAAGCGTCTCCGGGATCGCCCCGCAATTCACGGCCACGAAGGGAGCGCTGCTCCTGGGACTATTATAATGAATGGACCGGGCGACCATCTCCTTGCCGGTTCCGCTTTCCCCGGTGATTAAAACCGAAGTTTTATAATCGGAGATCTTCCGGATCGTCTCAAAGACCTGCATCATTTTGGGGCTCTTGCCGACGATATTGCCAAACGAATAGTCCCGCTGAACCTCCTGGCGGAGGCGCAAATTTTCTTTGCGCAAATTCTCCCTTTCTTCGGCCTTGCGCAGGGTGAGCAGGATTTCATCCGGCTTGAAGGGCTTGGAGATGTAGTCATAGGCCCCACGTTTCATGGCCTCTACGGCTGTTTCCAGGTTCCCATAGGCCGACATCATGATCACCGTGGCCTCGATTTTCTTTTCCTTTAGGGCCTGAAGAAGAGCCAGTCCGTTCATCTCCGGCATAACCACGTCCGACAGGATGAAATCAAACGTCTGCGAGTCCACCAAGTGCAAAGCCTCACTCCCTTTCCCAATGGCCTGAACTTCATAGCCTTCCCGCTTCAGGATCAGGGAGAGCATGTGGCGCATGGACTCTTCATCATCAACTACCAGGATTTTTTTTCGTTCCATTTTTCCCCTTAAAAACTATTCACCGCAGAGCGCGCCGAGAGCGCAGAGCAAGATTTAAATCCGAATATCGAAATCCGAAACAAATCCAAAATTCAAATATCAAAATTTAAAACTTTTTTATTTGGAAAGTTTGTATTTTGAGCCTTGGTGCCTGTTTAGTCCCGCGCTTCGCGGGATTCGTGCTTCGAATTTAGAATCTCTTTCCCATCTCAGCGATCTCTGCGGCAAAGCATTATGAAAAAACGGGCAAAAGGATGACAAAAGTGGTCCCTTGCCCCTCATGGCTCTGCGCTTGGATGCGGCCCCCGTAGGATTCCAAAATCCTGAGGCAGATGGCCAACCCCAGGCCCGTGCCTTCGCCCGGAGGTTTGGTTGTATAGAAAGGGTCAAAGATTTTACCAATCTCTTCCCTTGGGATTCCCGGCCCTGTATCTTCAACCTCTATTTGCATCAAGGAAAGGGGCTCATCCGGGAGGGGCGCGGCCTGAGACCTCTTGGTCCGCAAGGAAGAGTAATCCTTGGCCGGTGGGTCTTCTTTTCTCCGCCGGGAAAGTGTCTCCCCGAATTCTGCGGCCTCTTCTGCCGCCAAAATCCGAGTTGTGATGTGAAGTTTTCTTTCTCCGCCCACTCTGGACGGGTTGGATAAAGTCATGGCATCGGCAGCATTCAGAAATAGATTGATCATCACCTGCTGGATCTGATGGGGGTCTCCCTTCCATTTTGGCAGATCAACCTGAAATTCAGTGACAACCTGGATCTGCTCCCAAATTTTCTTCTGGTGATAGAGCAAAGAAAGAGTATTGGAGATCACCTCGTTTATGTCCACATCCTCTTCCCCACCGGGGGATGGGCGGGAAAAATCCAATAGTTCGCGAACGATCCGCCGGATGCGGTCGGCCTCACATCCCGCTCTTTGCAGGACTTCTTTTCCTTCGTCCGTTGCCAACCCCCCGCTGGATAACAGATCCAAATAACCCAGAATGGCTCCCGTGGGATTTCCAATCTCATGAGCGACCCCCGCGGCCAACCGCCCGATGGAGGCCAATTTCTCCGAGCGGATAACTTCGTCCTGCGCCCGGCGCAGCTCCCGGTTGACCCGTTCCAGAGAGCGGATATACTCTTCCACTTTGGCCCGGTCCTCACGCAGCCGGGAAGCCATGTGGTTGAAGGAAGAAAATAATTTGCCTATTTCATCCCCACCCGACGGCCCGCCCATGGATTCTAAGTTTCCCTCGGCAATTTTCTCGGACATCTGGACCAATTTTCTCAGGGGTTTCACGATCACCCGGGAAAGGAGGAAGCTTCCTACCGCAATGAGCAAAAGAGCATCAAAAAGGATGTAAAGAAAAACCGTGGCCTGAGAACGGGAGTGGGTTTCCCGAAGGTCATCTAACGGGAGCTCCACGCGCAGAGCCCCCAGAGTTTCCCCCTGGACCGTGAAAGGAGCGGAGAAAAAAAGGGGAGATTTTTTCATGAGGGAAAAGGACTCCTCTCCGCCGGCACTGTATGCCAATATTTTCCCTGAATTCAGGGCTTTCTCCAGGCCATTATCCCGCAAAAACGTTCCTACCTGTCCCGGATTGGAATCAACCAGCACGCGAAACTTCCGGTCAACGACTGAGAAGTTGGAGAAGAGCTGGCTTTGGGCAAAGAAGGTCGCGATTCGCTGCAAGTTTTCCGGGGGTTTTTGGTTATCCGAGATCTCCAGGTCGGCGGGTTGTAAATCTTTCAAAAACCACTGCAGGGAGAAGATCAGCTGCTTGCCTCCTCTGATCTTCTGCTGCAGGAGGGTGCGTTCCTCAACCTTGAGGAAGAGGATTCCCACTAAGGCTATGGTCCCGGCCATTAAAACGGTCAGGGTAAAAACGATCTCGGTACGAATTCCCGGTCGAAAATTCCAAGCCATTTAACCCTTCACCGCAGAGAACGCTGAGAACGCAGAGGAAATTTAATCTTGAAATTTATTAACGAAACGGCGAATACCATTTTTGAGGACCTTTACATTGAAA
>CAZIDC010000500.1:0-2821 GCA_964537885.1 uncultured Syntrophaceae bacterium
TTAATCCCATATTCAGGCCCGACCACGAACATATCCTCGACGCCCAAGGCATATCCCCGGTAGGGCCATTGATATTCTATCGCCGAGACCATCCCCTGCTTCAGGGTCTGTCCCTTCTCGCCTTTCTTGAAGAACAAGGTCGTCGACTCCTGCTTGCCGAACGTATGCCCGATGTCCCGGTTGTAATCCCTTTTCAAAGAACCTTCCTTGGGTTGAAGTCGCAGCGCCTGCAAACGCTTTTCGGCGGCAAAAAGCGGCCGCACTCCCGCCCAGTAGACATCCTCCCCGGTTTGTCCTTCTTTGCCGCCGGGAATCGCCCCTTCGAGCATACTCTTCTCCAGGAGCAGATAAAGACCTTGGCCCCGTTCATCCATCACGATGGAGCGGGCTAAGTCCGAACAGGCCAGGATCAAGCCCCGGTCCTTAAGCAAAATTCCGGCATCCAGTTTCAGGGAGTTCATTTTCGGAGAAAGACGGAAGAACCCCGGTAAAGATGGGTAGGGAGTGCGAACGCCGGCGTGGAGAACCATAAAATAGGGCTCCAACTGCAAGGGGGTTTTGTTCTTTTTTTCATACTCCTTCAGCAGCTGATAAAAGGACTTCTCCACATCCTTCTCATAGACCGGCTTTTGGGCCTTCAGCTTTTTCTCCGCCATGGCCAGGGCCCCTTCCATGGCGTACTTCGTCCCCAAAGCCCCGATGATGTAGGCCCCCAGATCCTGACCCGACCGCAGCTCGCGCCACGCCCGAAACAAATTGGAGGCATTGCTCAACCGCTTTTCGCCCAGAGGCAGAGCTTGCCCAACGCTCAAATGTTTCTCCTCCACCCCTAACGGGCCATCGCCGGCAAATTTTTGGATCGCCTCCCGCAGGCTGGCCGCTTTACCCTCGCTCTTTAACCCTTTCAGGGGGCGCCGGCAAAGGGCCAAGATATTCCCCTTGGTGTATAGGCTAAGGTCAACCTGGCCCGCGGGAATCCCCGTCATCTCCTGCACGTTAACCGGAGAGCTGGCTAAAACACTCGTCAATCCCGCCTTCTGCATCAGCTGGCCCAGAACTTGGAAGGATCGAAAAGGCGGCCGGAGAAGAAATTTTTTGATCAGCCGCTTGTCTTTGGGGCTGGCCCGCAGCTCTTTCTCCACCGCCCGTCCCGCCCAGCGGTTGGCCGCTCCTCGCTTGCGCAAAAAAGCCGCTTCCACTTTTTCCTTTTTCAAATCATAAACCCAGATATTCCCTTGAGAGGTTGCCGGTTCCATAATCGTTAAATCAAACCCCTCTCGCAATCTTCTGAACCGGTCCAGGGGCATATCCCCGTGGATCAGAAGCTTATCCGCTCGGGAAAACTTCTTCAAAGCGGCAACCTCGTCCGGCGGAAACTCGGCCTTTTTGCGGGCTAGCTTATCCCAGGTGAAGTAAGAGCTGTAATAGATGGCCTTGATCTTGCGCTTCTTGATGACCGGCTCCGCCGCCCCCCCCGGGGTGAAATTGCCCGTTTCCACTTCCTTGATCAGAAGTCCATACTTCCCCGGGCCGCGCTTGACCAAAACCGGCATCACATCCCGGTAGGCATCCAAATTCAGCTTCGGATACAAAGAACTCTCCTCCAACCGAAGCCCGATCTCCTCCCGGATCGACCGCAAATCTGTGATCAGCTCCATTGTTTCAACCTCGCTTCTTTTTCGGGATCCGTCCCCGAAGTTCCATAGCTTTCCGCACCCGCTCTTGCGAGATCGCCTCCGCCACTTCGCGCGGCAACCGCTTGCTCCGCTTCGACTCATCCAGCACCATGGCCACATTCTTCCACATTTTGCGCTTTACCGTATCGTACACTTCCTGGGGCTCCAAAATATCGCAGGAATACCGGTTGTCCATCGCCTTCCCCGCTCCCATGACCGCCCCGGCATTTGCAACAAAATCAGGCACTAACACAATTCCCTTCTCATGGAAATACTTCTGGGCCGCTGCCGACGTTGGAAAATTGGCCCCTTCGACGATCAGCTTCGCCTTCACATTCTTCATATTCTTTTCAGTAATCTGATCCCCGGTCGCCCCTGGAATCAGAATATCCGCGGCCACTTCCAGCTCCTTTCCCAGGGAAAGCTGCTCTCCCTTCCCGTATTTCTGGATGGCCGCATCTCCCCACTTCTCCTTCAAGGCCAACAGCCGGTCTACATCCAGCCCCTGCGGATCATAGACGGCACCCTCGACCGAAGAAATGGCTACGACTTTAGCCCCCTTGCCCTTGACAAACTTAGCCGAAAAAGCTCCGACCGCCCCAAATCCCTGGATGGCCACCGTGGCCTTGTTCAACTCTATACCCCGGTAGGGCGCGGCACATTCGGCCGCTTCCACGACGCCATACCCGGTTATCCCCAACTCATCATAGGGCAATCCTCCAAGCTCGGCCGGCGTCCCCACGGCTGCTTTCATATCCTCCATTTCATCCAAGGCAATCGCCCCCTCCTTCTCCGCAAACCCCATGTCGTTCCCGAATACATACTCATCCGGCAAGAACTTGCGGATCTTTTTCACGTAAGCCCGGATGATCTCTTCCTTATAGGGAGACTTGGGATCGTTCCGGATCCCGGCCTTGGCCCCCCCTAAAAAAATATCCGCCATCGCCCACTTCCAGGTCATGGTCCGCGCCAGGCGAAAACAATCCATGAGGGTCATGTTGGCATCCATCCGGCACCCGCCCTTCCCAGGCCCCCGCGCCGTATTGTCAATCACCAGCATTCCCTTCATCCCGGTCTTGGTATCATGAACCACAATGATCTTCTCCGGACCCCATTCATCCATCCACTCAAATACGTCAGCCATG
>CAZIDC010000501.1:0-2808 GCA_964537885.1 uncultured Syntrophaceae bacterium
TGTTGAACCTTAACAATTACATTCCCCACGAGGAGGCACGGATGTTTCAGGTATCAGAGAAGGCCACAGAAAAGATCAAGGAGTATTTCAAGGATAAGGAAACGCTTCCTTCGATTCGGATCATTCTATCCCAGGGCGGCTGATCGGGGCCCTCTATGGGCATGGCTCTGGATGAGCCGCGAGAAGGTGACGAAGTTTTTAAGGAAAGTGAAATTACCTACGCGATCAACAAACAATTATTCGAACAGGTGAAACCGATCCAGGTCGATTATATTGACAGTCCCAGAGGTTCGGGTTACCGCATTTCCGCCAACCTCACTAAGTCCTGCGGCTCTTGCAGTTGTTAAAGAAATATGGAGGAGGGGATCAGGGCTTTTAACCCCTCCTCTATAGGCCGACCGGTCATTCTTGCGAGATAATTTCTTACACCCCCACCCAATTTGGGCCCTCCAACGGAGCAAAAGCCCATGGATCATTTTTGGCGGCATAATACTGCTTTTCGTTGCGGGATGGATACCTGTTTATGCCCAGCAAAAGAAAAATATTCTGGCCACGACGACCAGCACCCAGGATTCCGGTCTCCTGGATGTTCTGATCCCGATCTTTGAAAAGAAAACTCCCCTACGATCTGGTTATTTTTGGACCCATTTCTTGATCCGCGGGATTTCTTCTGTTGACCATTGGGGGGATAATCGTCTGGACAGGAAGAATGAAAAAAGTTGATCCATTGTTTTCAAAACCGTTTCAATTAAATAGATCCTTTCCAGGAGTCGTCCTTCTTTATCGTCCATCTCTTCGCCCATGTTCATACTCGAAGGCAGCTTTAAGGATTGAAACTGAAATCGATCAGTCTTGAGCGTGAACTCCCATTGATCCGCACCTTTCCCGAGCTGGATTCGGGCTTCTTTTATTTTTTTCCCTTCGCGGATTGCGGCCTTCCCTTCTTTCAGATCGGAGTGAAGGCCCTGACAGAGAACGCTTGCCGCATATTCGCCCTCTCCCGACTCAAGAACGACACGGCGGGCGAAGATGACTTCCAGGTCTCCGATCCCCGGGACCATAACCGCCCCGTCGCGCTCTTCGCTTTTGAACCACAGCCAGGTCAAAAACTCCCTTCCCAGTACTCCCGGGTCAGAAGGGTCCCCGTTGGAATCCTGCCGTGATAGAAATGCTCCTCCCTTCAGGGAAGCAACCTGTTCGGCCATGGGGCGATCGATATATTTTGTATCCCACGGCACGAAAGAAAGAAGAGGCAGGTCGAAGGTTTTTTTAAACAATCCTTCAAACTCCTCCTGGACTTTCGGGGAAAGCGAGCCAAAAATAAGCCATTTTGCCGAGAGCGACCAGCAGACATCGTAAAAAGAGGGAATGGGATGGGCCTGGCTTAGGAGTTCTAAACGAATCCTCTCTTTGATCTCGTCCCGCTGGTCCTTAGAGATATACTTCCTGCTTCTGCTCAAGATTTTCTTTTCAGCCTCGAGGAGCCTGAGTTTCAGCAAAGAAGGGGGAATGATCTTGCGGTCCATGCGGCAGGAAAAAGCCAGGTAATCCCCGATGGCATAATTGGCCTGTTCGAAACGGGTATCCAGGATGTTTTCCAGACTGGTCCAACCCGACGATTTCTCTTCGGAGGCCACGGATAGTTCTTGAAAAGCATGCTTTTTAATCTGGCGGTCGATCAAGTCGTGGAAACGACCGGGGAGATCTCCCGGCAGGCGGTATCTTGAAAAAGTTAAGGTCCCTTTTAATAATCCCATCATTTTGTCCTTTCGCTGGTATCAGAAAAAAGGAATTCATTTTAGCACAGGAAGGAGGATAGCGGAAAATGTTTTTGGCTTCACCGGTCTACTTCCCTCGGGGCTCACGGAAGGAAGAGGCTCTTGGGATTTACCCTATTCAAATCTCACAACATTTCTGTTATTATGAATTGTTAAAAAAAATCTCTCTTGGGAGAAGACGATGTTTTTCGAAGAAAAAAGATGGGCTCCAGCCGGGGAGAGTCTTAAAATTATCCTCTTCACAAAAGGATTGGCGGCGTTGCTATTCCTTTGCGGTAGCTTTTTCCCCTTTTCCACCCAACCCAATAGGGCCTATGCTTTCAGCGCCACGGGTTGTGAAGGGGACTGCACCAAATGCCATTCCATCAGCAACCAGGAGATTAAAAGCATCCTTCAGAGTATGAAGATTCCCCAGGCGGAGGTTATGAAAATCCAAATGAGCCCGATAAAAGGGCTCTGGGAGATATCGGTTGACAATAGAGGAACGCAAGGCTTGTTCTATGTGGATTTTTCCAAAAAATACTTTCTGCCCGGGCCGATCATTGAAATTCAAGGCCGGGTAAATAAAACCAGGGAACGCCTCGGAAAAATCCAGGAAAGTCGAAGAGTTGATTTTGCGAAAATTCCGTTGAATAACGCCCTAATCATGGGCAACGCCATGGCCCCTCAGAAAGTAGCTGTATTTACCGACCCGGAATGTCCTTTCTGCAGGACCCTCCATCAGGAGATGGAAAAGGTGCTCCAGGAGAGAAAAGATATTGCCTTCTTCATCTATCTTTACCCTTTAATGATGCACAAGGATGCCTACTGGAAGTCCAAAAGTATTGTCTGCCATAAATCTTTGAAGATGCTCGGGGATGCTTTTATGCAAAAGCCAATCCCCAGGACGGAATGCGACACCCGCGAAATCGACGCCAATATAAAGCTGGCCGAGACCCTCGGGATTACCTCAACCCCCACGCTGGTATTCGCCGACGGAAGGGTGCATAAAGGGACAGTGCCGGCAAGCCAGCTTATAAACCTCATCCAG
>CAZIDC010000502.1:0-2804 GCA_964537885.1 uncultured Syntrophaceae bacterium
CTGGACTGGCCTCCCGGCCATGGGCGTCCTTGGCCTTTACGCCGAACCTTTCCTCTTCCGACCTTGGCCACCCACCCATGACTGAAGGGTTACGTTGCCAGACGGCAACCAGAGTTTTTAGGGCAAAAAAGCGCGAAGATTTAGGCCGGACCCTAACTTCGGGCTCAAACGAGAGAGGTTTTTTTCTTTTCTTCCTCTTCGGCTTTGGTCTTGCAGTCAATGCACAAGGTTGTGACCGGGCGGGCTTTCAGCCTTTCTTCCGAGATTTCTTCACCGCATTCTTCGCAAATGCCAAAGGTGCCATCCTCTATCCGGGCCAGAGCCTCCTTGATCTTCAGAATCAGCTTCCTTTCGCGATCGCGGATGCGCAGTAAAAAATTGCGGTCGGTCTCTAAGTTGGCCCGGTCTGTGGGATCAGGGAAGGTATCCTTGTCGTTGGTCATGCCGGTGACGGTCTTTTCCGCCTCGCTCAGCAAAACCTTTAAACGTTCGGTTAGAAGATCTTTGAAATAAGCAACCCTCTCCTTCTCCATAGGCGCCATTTACCCCAAGCTCTTAAATAATAAGGACCTATACCATAATTTTGAGCAAGAGTAAATATTATTCCCTCTTTCCAATCCTTGGCAACGGGGCTTTTCCCCTATCCCTCCCGCCGGATAAAGGTCCCGCTCTTGCCCCCGGTCTTTTGCATAAGCTTGACCTCCGCGATCACCATCCCCCGGTCCACGGCTTTGCACATATCGTAAATGGTCAAGGCCGCAGCTGCCGTCGCCATGAGCGCCTCCATTTCCACCCCTGTTCTCCCCGTGGATTTCACCCGGGCTTCGATGGACACCCCGGAATGCTCGGGGTCCGGCCGGAAATCGATTTCCACACTGTCCAACTGGAGCGGGTGGCACATGGGGATAATCGCCCCCGTGCGTTTGGCAGCCATGATGCCGGCTATCCGGGCAACGCCCAGGACATCCCCTTTTTCGATCTCTTTATCCATGATGCGTTGCAGGGTCTTCGCCTGCATGTCCACCCGCCCCGAGGCTTTAGCCATCCGCCTGGTTACCCCCTTAAGGCTTACATCCACCATCCGGGCTCGCCCTTCTGGGTCAAAATGGCTTAATTTGGCCATGGGCCCTCTCCTCCAGTTTTTATTGCTTCTTACCCTCTTAAAATTCCTTGCCTCGTAAGAGGCCTTTTGCTATAAGTATAAGAAATTTTTCCCCCCGTCAATGTTTAAATCGAGCCTTCCCTGCAACTCTAAAAAAGGAGCTCTCCATGCTGGCCAAAGTTCTGAGCGGGGCTATTCTGGGAATTGACGCGTACGTCGTGGAAGTGGAGGTTGACATTGCTCAGGGCCTTCCTGTTTTCGCCACCGTGGGGCTCCCGGATGGGGCGGTTAAGGAATCGAAGGAAAGGGTAAAGTCGGCCATCAAAAATTCCGGCTATGACTTTCCTCCTAAAAGAGTCACTGTCAATCTGGCCCCGGCAGACGTAAAAAAGGAAGGAGCCGGATTCGACCTGCCCATCGCCGTGGGTATTCTTACCGCCCTCGAAGTCGTCGCCAAAGAGCGCCTGGAAGACTATCTCCTTCTGGGTGAGTTATCCCTCGACGGGCGGGTGAAGTCCATTCGGGGAGCCCTTTCCTTAGCCATGGCCGCCAAAGCCAACGGCAAACGGGGCGTCCTTCTTCCGCGGGAAAACGCCGAAGAAGCTGCGGTTGTTCAGGAGATCGAGGTCCTGGGAATTGAGGTTCTTGCGGACGCGGTGGATTTTCTCAACGGCCAGAAATCCATTCGGCCCACCTACGTCGATCTTAAGGAAATTTTCAGCCGGGAAAAGCATTACGGAGAAGACTTCAATGAAGTGAAAGGCCAGGAGCACGTCAAGCGCGCCCTGGAGATCGCTGCCGCCGGCGGGCATAACATCCTCATGATCGGACCGCCGGGGGCGGGCAAAACCATGCTGGCCAAGCGCATCCCGACGGTCCTCCCCGATTTATCTTTCGAAGAAGCCATCGAGGTCACCCGGATCTACAGCGTCTTGGGATTGCTTCCGCCCCATAGCGCCTTGCTTGCCAACCGCCCGTTTCGCTCACCCCACCATACCATATCGGACGCCGGGCTGATCGGCGGGGGGCATATTCCCAAGCCGGGAGAGGTGAGTTTATCGCATAACGGCGTTCTCTTCCTGGACGAATTGCCCGAATTTAAAAAAAATGTCCTGGAGGTCCTGCGCCAGCCTTTGGAAGACGCGAAGGTAACCATTTCCCGCGCCCTTTCTTCGCTTACTTTCCCGGCCATGTTCATGCTGGTCGGCGCGATGAATCCCTGTCCCTGCGGTTTTTATACCGACCCCAACCGGGAATGTACCTGCACCCTGCCCCAGATCCTCCGCTATCGTTCCAAAATATCCGGCCCCTTAATGGACCGTATCGACATCCACATCGAAGTTCCGGCGGTCCGTTACCGGGATCTGACCGGGGAAACGTCCGGGGAAGACTCAGAGATAATCAAAGGGCGGGTCAACCGGGCCCGGGAAATCCAGCGCCAGCGCTTCGGGGCCAAGCGCATTTACTGCAACGCCCAGATGACCCCGCGGTACCTGAAAAAATATTGCCAGATCGGAGAGGATTCCAAGGGGCTGCTGGAACAAGCTATCGACAAACTTGGTCTCTCCGCCCGCGCCTACACACGCATCCTTAAAATCGCCCGCACCATTGCCGATTTAGAGAGCGTTGAGGAGATCACGGCCCAACATATCTCCGAAGCCATCCAGTACCGCAGCCTGGACCGAACTTTGCTGTGAGGAGG
>CAZIDC010000503.1:0-2802 GCA_964537885.1 uncultured Syntrophaceae bacterium
CCCGGGCCTCAAATGATTAATGCCCCGAGGGGTTTTGGAGAAATTTAAAGAAGTCGCCCTTCGTCGATAAAACCAACCAGTCTTTCTCCGACAGAGTGGTTTTATAGGTATCCATGGTTTTCAGGAATTGGTAAAAGGCCCTGGATTCCGCGCTTTGATTATAGGCTTGGGCATAGATGGTGGTGGCCTCGGCATCCGCTTTTCCTTTGATTTCTTGCGCCTGCCGATAGGCATCCGATTGGATCTTTTTCAAATCCCGTTCTTTGTCTCCCAAAATTTTAGCAGCCTCCCCTTGGCCTTCCGAGCGGAATTTATCGGCGATTCGTTTGCGCTCGGAGATCATCCGCTCGTATATCTTCTTTTGCACCTCTTCAACATAGTTGATCCGTTTAAATCGGATGTCCAGTAATTCAATCCCCAGTACCGATAAACGGGGGGCAGCGGCCTCGATAATCATCCGGGTAATTTTCTCTCTGCCGAGCTCAATCCTGAGGTTTATTTCAGAGTCCTGAATTTCCTCCTGTTCTCCGCTGACTTCCAATTTGCGATTCGTCGAACGGATGATTTCCACCAAGTTATGATTGGCAATGGCGTTGCGGGTCAGCCCGTCCAGAATGTCATCCAGCCGGGTTTTGGCCCCCCGTTCGTCCCGCACCCGCTGGAAGAACAGGAGGGGATCGTGGATCCGCCAGCGGGCGTAACTGTCCACCCAGACAAACCTTTTATCCTTGGTCGGAATCTGGTTGGGATCGCCATCCCAGGCTAAAAACCGCTTGTCAAAAAAATTGGCGATTTGAATGATGGGCAGTTTAAAATGAATCCCCGCTTCAACAATGGGCTTCCCCACCGGTTTTCCGAATTGGGTAATAATGACTTGCTCCGTTTCGTTCACCACAAAGGCCGAAGAAAACAGGAGGATCAGGCCCGCGATGACCAGAATGGCTAAGCCGCCGAAGATCTTGTATTTTGGGCTATTCATTTTTCTTCCCCTCCTTTTTCGCGTCTTCCTTTGTAAGCTGAAACAGGGGCAAAATCCCGGCGGTTTTCTCGTCGGTGATTAATTTCCTTCCGACTTTGGGGAGGATTTCACTCATCGTTTCCAGGTAAATTCTCTGACGGGTTACGTCCGGGGCTTTGGAATATTCTTTGAAGACCGCGTTAAACTTGGTGGCCTCCCCCCGGGCTTGGTTGACCCGCTCGATGGCGTACCCTTTCGCTTCCTCGATCGTTCGCGCCGCGGTTCCGCGGGCTTTGGGGATCACTTGGTTGTATTCCGACCGGGCCTGGTTGATCATTTTCTCGCGCTCCTGCTGCGCCTCGTTCACCTCATTGAAAGCCGGTTTGACCGAATCGGGGGGATTCACATCCTGCAGGACGACCTGATCCACTTTGATGCCGGTTTCGTATTGGTCGCACAGTTCCTGTAATTTTTTGCTGACGGTAGCGGCGATTTCCACCCGGCCGACGGTCAGCACTTCGTTGACCGAACGATCGCCGACCACTTCGCGCATCAATGCTTCATTCATATCCCGGAAAGTCAGGGTGGTAGCGCGCACCTTGAATAAAAATTTGTATGGATCGGCGATCCGATACTGAACAATCCATTCCACTTCGCTGGCGTTCAAATCGCCGGTCAGCATCAGCGACTCTTGTTGGTAAGCGCGGGTAGAAAATTTAGATCTATCTCTTTGGGCCTCCGTTCGAAAGCCAAACTCCACCTTCAACTGTCGCTCCACAGGAACTTTCGTCACCTCTTCGATGCCGAAAGGTAATTTAAAGTTCATACCCGGATTCGCCGTCCGCGTGTATTTCCCGAATCGGAGGATCACCCCTACCTCTTCCGGGTTCACCGTGAAAAACGATGAAAATCCCAGGATGAAAATGATTATTCCAACCACAATCCAACGGATGGTTCTCACCTCGATTTTAGGGAGTTGGAATTTGCTGAAATCAAAAGGCAGGTCTTGATTCATAGTCTTTCTCCCCTTCCCAGCAGAATGATAAAAATATTTTGTATAGATTGTTTTTAGTATATATGTTCAAAAGTTAAGTGTCAAAGGAAAAAGAATTTGTTTAAGAGAGCCCCGGAGCGTAGAAATCTCGGGGGACATTCGTAATAATCCGAATCCGGGACGCGGAATCCATAGCTTCTGAGCGAACTTGAAGAACTGGACAATCAGATGTTAGAGAATGAAATCCTTGCAGGCCAATCAGGACTATGATCAATAGTGGTATAAAAAGGAAAAGGCTTGATATTATTCATTTTAATGCGTATGATGAATCACAGGTTTCTAAGCGCGAGAGTGGCGGAACTGGCAGACGCGCTGGACTTAGGATCCAGTGGGGTAACCCGTAGGGGTTCAAATCCCCTCTCTCGCACCAACTTTAATTTAGTTGCACGTAATTTTTGGATCCCCTGACGATTTTTGACCGAACAAGATGCTGATTGTGCTAAATTTGTGATAATTTTTTCCTCCAAATTTTCTCTGCGTCCGAAGAAGTTGGCGGCAATATTTGAGAAATCCGGACAATGTCTAACCCCTTTTCCTGTAAGGCGATCACTGTCTCTGGGGAAATATTCATATTCGCCAGAAGGCGCAGCTTGGCCATCTCGTTCATCCCACCTTTAAGTGAAATGGACCAGGTCGGAAACAATCCAGGCCGCATACTGCATGGCCTGCCGGACATCCTCGGGCTCCAATTCCGGGTAGGCCTTCAGCACCTCCTGGGTTGATTTTCCGCTGGCGAGCATTTTAAGGATTACGCTTATCGTAATCCTCATTCCGCGGATGGTCGGCTGCC
>CAZIDC010000504.1:0-2796 GCA_964537885.1 uncultured Syntrophaceae bacterium
AATAATGCAAAGTCGAAAGACGAGGAAAAGTTAGAGACGAAAATGAGACCCCCCGGAGGGAGGGACGAAAATGACCCGGATTTATCTCGTGCGCCACGGAACTACGGACTGGAACAAAGAGGAAGTCTTCCGCGGGAGGGTGGACTGCAAGCTTAATGAGACCGGTCAAGCCGAGGCCAATGCGCTGGCAGCTTATTTTCAGGATGTGGCCATCGAGGTTATTTACAGCAGCCCGCTTTCCCGGGCCATGGATACCGCCCAGGCCATCGCCGGCCCCCGGAATCTTCCGGTGATTCCCGACCCGGCCTTTATCGACATCGACTTCGGACAGTGGCACGGGCTGCCGCTGAAGGAAGTCAAGGAGCAATACCCGGATCTTTACCGGCTCTGGCGGGAACGACCCGAAGCCATTACCTTCCCTGGAGGAGAAAACCTCGCGCAGGTGAGAAGCCGCGCCTTCGAGGGTCTCCAGCAGGCGGTGCAGAAGAGCCCGGAAAAGACCGTCCTGATTTCCGCCCATCGGGTAGTGACCAAGGTCCTCCTTTGCGCGGTGTTAGGGCTGGATGATTCCCATTTCTGGCAGATCAAGCAGGACACCACCGCCGTCAACGCCTTCGAGTATGTACGGGGGGGTTTTATAATTTCTTTGATCAATGATACCTGCCACCTCAAGTCGATCCATCGCGGCCTTTGGAAGAAAGATTTTTGATGAGGCGGTTGTCCAAAAAAATATCGGTTTTCTGGATCGAACGCCTCCGCTTCCAGCTGAAAGCGGGCGCGGATATTTTCTGGGAATCCCGCCGGGCTTTCTCCCAAGACGGATGCTTGAACCTTTCCGCGGCCCTGGCCTTCTACACCATCCTTTCTTTTATCCCCATTCTCTTTCTGCTGGTCTCCGTGGCCGGCTACATTCTTGGATCCTCTGATGAAGCCTACCGGGTGGCCACCTCTTTTTTCGATCGTCTCTTTCCCCAGGCCAGCGGGTTGATTTTCAAGGAAGTAAAAGCCATTTCCCAGCGGGCGGGAGTGCTGGGATGGGTGGGGATTCTTTCTATGATCTGGACCGCGAGCATCATCTTCTCCTCCCTGGAGTTTGCCATGGGGGTGGTCTTCCGGGTTGAGCGCAGGAGATACTTCTTGAAGTCCAAACTGCTGGCGTTATCCATGATTCCGGCCTCGGCTCTGATTTTCTTTCTTACTTTTATAGTAACGGCTTTCTCGGGAATCATGGAACTTTATGAATTAAAGATTTTCGGGGTAGAGCTGATGAAATCCGATCTCTTCGAGTTCCTGATCGGCTACCTCTTCCCCTATCTCGTCTTAGCCGTATCCTTCACCGCCGTTTACAAGATTATTCCGAACACCTCCGTGGCTCTCCGCCATGCCATGGCTGGGGGAGCGAGCTGTGCCTTTCTTTTCGAGGTGGCCAAACATTTTTTTGCCTGGTATGTCGGACGGACTCCCCAGTACAGCGTAATCTATGGTTCTCTGGAAGCTATCGTGATCATGGTCTTGTGGGCTTTCTATTCGTCGAGCATCCTTTTATTTTGCGCCGAGGTCGTCTCCGCCTACCGCCGGCGGGATATTACCCTTCTGGAGAAAGCGTTTCTTTGAAAAAGTCAAGGCCCTTGAACCCACCGCCCCAAAGGAGACGGGCCCGGTCCCTCTTTTCCTTTTGCTCCTTCCATTTCCTCGACGACGGTTTTACGGATTCCATCTACCTCCTTCTTCCTTTCATCGCCGTTGAACTCCATCTTTCTTTCAGCCAGGTGGGCTTCCTCAAAGGTTCTTTTTCGGCATCCATGAGCCTTCTCCAGTTGCCCTTGAGCTTTCTGGGGGAGAAGGTCGGAGAGTTGACGGTGATTGCCGGCGGAACCTTCGGCCTGGCCGGGGGATTTTTGCTCCTGAGCATGGCGTACACCTTTCCGACAATCTTCCTTTCCCTCATTCTGGCCAAGGGAACAGCCGCGGGCCAGCATGGACTCGGTTCCTCCGTCCTCTCCAGGGTTTTTGAAGAGTCCGGGCGCAGGGCCGCCATGGGGACTTATAACTTTTCAGGGGATTTGGGAAAAGTGTGTTTGCCGTTTCTGGTCGCCTTGATGATCAACCTTTGGGGATGGAGGCCGGCTATTTTCACCCTGTCCCTTGGGGGGTTGGCAGCCGGGGCCGTTCTCTGGACCCTGGCCGGAAAGAAGGAGTTTCTTTCCCCGCTGGACCAGACCCGGGAGGAGCTCCCGGTGGAAGGGCGAGGCTGGGGGATCCGCGACCGGAAAAGCTTTACGGCCCTGATGGTCATTGGAGTCATGGACATCTCGGCGCGCATGGCCCTGCTAACCTTCCTTCCCTTTCTTCTTCTGCAAAAAGGATTTCCAGCAGCCCAACTCGGGTTTGCCCTTACTCTTCTCTTTGCCGGGGGAGCCCTGGGGAAGTTTGCCTGCGGCTTTCTGGCTGAATGGCTGGGAGTCATCCCCATGGTGGTGGCCACGGAAGCGCTGACCGCTGCCGGAATTTTATCCTTATACTGGGCTTCGCCAGCGGCTCTCTGGGTTCTTCTGCCCTTGGTTGGAATCGTGTTGAACGGCACTTCTTCCGTGCTTTATGCAACGGTCGCAGATATCATTCCCCCCTCCGGGCGCTCGCGGGGTTACGGCTTATATTACGCCGTTACTCTTGGCTTCGGGGCTGTCGCCCCGATGATCTACGGCCTGATTACCGACCTCCTCGGCCTTTCCTTTACCATCATCGGCACGGCCCTGATGGTGCTCCCCACCATTCCTTTAAGCCGTTTCCTCTCCA
>CAZIDC010000505.1:0-2789 GCA_964537885.1 uncultured Syntrophaceae bacterium
GGGACAGGGCTGGGTCTGGCCATTACCAAAGGATTGGTAGAGGTCCATCAGGGGAAGATTCTTGTAGAAAGTGAGGTGGGTAAAGGGAGTACTTTTACTTTCACTTTGCCCATCGCCGAAGGGGAGAGGAGGGATCCCCATTTTCGATTCGTTTTTGACAAAGAATTTCAACGGGCCCAGGAGACCCATTCTCCCCTCAGCCTCCTACTGATCGAAGTGGTGGACTCGAGAGCTGAAGAAAAGGAAACCTTAATAAACCAGATAGAAGATTTAGCGCGGCAAAGTCTTTGTAGGAAATCAGATATAGTTTTGCGACGGGAGAAGGAAAAAATAATCGCCGCCCTATGCGGGGTGGATCAAAAAGGCGCCCAAGTGATCCGTCAGAGGATAGAAGGGGAAATACAAAAGCAGTTTATCCTGGGTCGGGACACCCCGCCCTTCATCCAAGTGGGGACCGCGACCTATCCTGAGGAGGCCCTTTCTAAAAAAGATCTTTTCCAGAAAGCCAAAGAAAGATTAAGGGGGGAAAATGAGCCAAACCAAGATCCTGATCGTAGATGACGAGGCCGATTTGGTAGAGACCATTCAATTTGCCCTCGAATTGGAGGGGTATAACGTCTTGGTTGCTTCCAATGGCGAAGAGGGATTGAATATAGCGCGCCAGGAGAAGCCCGACATCATCCTTCTGGACCTCATGCTGCCCAAATTGGATGGATATAAAGTATGCCGTCTTTTAAAATTTGATGAACGATACAAGTCTATTCCCATCCTGATGCTAACCGCTAAAACCCAGGAGAAGGATAAAATTTTGGGGAAGGAAACCGGAGCGAATGAATACATCACCAAGCCCTTTGACATGGACGAATTAATGGCCAAGATAAAGTCATATTTGAGCAAGAAAGAGTAATCCGTGACCAATTTCAGATACAGAGTAAGGGATAGAATGGGTAAACCCATTGCCGGGACAATCGACGCCCCTACCCTGCAAATTGCCGGGGAACGCCTTTTCCAGTTGGGCTATTTGCCCATCGCCGTTGAAGAAGAAAAAAGTAGAGATTCCTTCGCTGTGGCGAAAATCTGGCTGCGATTCCAGAAGGTGAAGTTAGAGGAGATTATCTTTTTCAGCCAGCAGCTTTCCACGTTGTATAAAGCCGGATTACCCCTGCTCACGGGGCTGGGAAGTTTAGCGGAGCAGACCGAAAATAAAAAGCTTAAGCCTGTATTGGAGGGAGTTCGGCGTCAGATTGAAGGAGGAAGTACCCTTTTTGAGGCCATGTCCAAGTATCCGGAGGTTTTCCCCCAAGTTTATATCAATATGATCCGGGCGGGGGAAACATCAGGAAGGCTGGGGGAATCTCTCGACCGTTTTATTACCCTTGCCGAGCGCGAAATAAAGACCCGGCAGCGGGTAAAAGAGGCCACCCGTTATCCCAAAATTGTCATTTTGGCCGTGATCATCGCTTTCGCCGCTTTAATTACCTTTGTCATTCCGAGGTTTGCCGAAATCTTTGCTCAATTCAAGACTCCCCTACCCCTGCCCACCCGGGTAATGATTCAAATCAATACCATCTTTCATACTTACTGGTATCTGGTTCTTCCCTCTCTTTTGGGGATTCCCCTGTTGATCATAAATTATTTACGAACGGAAAAAGGGAGGTATTCCTGGGACCAATTTAAAATCCGCATCCCGGTATTCGGCCCTCTTTTGTTAAAGATCGCTCTCTCCCGGTTTTCCTATACCTTCGTCATGCTCAACCGCAGCGGGATTCCCATCCTGCAAACCCTGGAGATTACTGCTTCCACGATCAATAATGTGCATCTTGCGCAATCCATCACCGAAATCATGCACAAGGTAAGAGAGGGAAGAAATTTGTCCGAGGCCCTCAAAGAGAGCGGAAAATTTACCCCCCTCGTTATCCAAATGGTAGCAGTGGGGGAAGTTTCCGGGACCTTAGATGAGATGTTAATGAGGATCACCGAGTATTACGACATCGAAGCGGACAATGCCATCAAGAAGTTGTCCACCTACATCGAACCCGCCTTGGTTCTATTTTTGGGGGTGGTGGTCCTATTCCTGGCCCTGGCTGTTTTTCTTCCCTGGTGGAATATGGCCGCTCTATTCCGGTAACGATAGGGATCAGGATGATACTGAAGGAATGTGAAGTTGATAAGAAGTTCGGAGGTCGGAGTGATGGGTTCGGAATGATGATGAAGGAATATAGATTAGATAAGAAGGGGAGGAAGAAGCAAACCAATTGCGGAATGCGGAGTGCGGAATGCGGAATTAATCAAGCAAAACTCCGAACTCCGAACTCCGAATTTCTTATGATTCCGCATTCCGCACTCCGCATTCCGGATTGCCTGGGGATGACCTTCATAGAAATTATCATGGTCATGGTTATCATCGGGATTTTGTCGGTCTTTTTGATTCCTAAATTCAACCTGGACTATTCTTCTGAAGCCGCGCTGAATGGTGCCGCTTACCTGATAGCTTCCGACATTCGTTACGTCCAGGAGTTTGCTATGGCCAACAGGGTATCCAAGAGTGTCCTTTTTGCTTCGGGCTCATCGGTCTATACCTTCAGCCCCACCCACAACCTGGATCCGTCGGGTCAGCTTCCCTCCGGGGTGACGATCACCAATAATTTCACCGTTACGTTTAATTCTGTAGGGGAGCCAACAACCGGGGGGGGCGGATCGGTCGCCATTTCCGGGGGGGGACTCACCAAGACGGTCAGCGTTGTGAATTATACTGGGAAGGTGAATATTAGTTAGGGAAAGGGGTCAAG
>CAZIDC010000506.1:0-2778 GCA_964537885.1 uncultured Syntrophaceae bacterium
AAAATCACGAGGATGGCAATCACCAAAAGGGCAATCACAATCCCCAAGCCGCTATCGGCACCCAACTTCAAGTCATCCAGCTTTAAAGCCAGTTGATGGATCTGCGAGTCGCTGAGCTGGTGCAACCGGCCCTGAATTTCTTCCGGGGCGAACCCGAGCTCCTTGAGCCTTTCTCCGACAATCTTCATCTCCAGAAATTTTTGCATCTTCATCGTGTCCGATAATCTTTCGGCGGGGGAAAGGCCGATGGCTTCCGAAGGAGAAAACCCCGCATAAGCCCTCGGGGTGATCCCGATCACCAACATGGCCGCTACCAGATACCAGGTCATATATTTCCGCATTGTTTTCCTCAACGCCAGTACCTCCTTTCCCAGTTTTTCGCCAACCCCTCTTCTCCCCAGCTTTTTCAGCTAAATCTTAAGGGAAGATAAAAGCCATGTCAAGAAGAACTTCTCCCCTTTTAAAATCCCCTTCGGACGAAGGAGAAAAATCGTTTTGGTACAAAGGGCGAAGGAACCGACTCCGGGATCTCTGGGGTGCAAGGACTCAATAAAGGGCATCGGGAAAAGTGCAGACCGAGCGAGGCTTGCCGACCATCAGGTACATCTTGGGAGAAGACCAGCCTTCATCGAGAAGGTCGTCGTCGATTTCGCTGACCACCCCGTCGTGGATCGCCCAGGATCGGCCGCGCACGGTTTTGGCAAAGCCGGGTTGGCGGAAGGGATTGGAGGCGTCGAGCTTTTGAAAAAGCTGGCCGCCGGGCTGGAAAGCCTGATGAATCCGCTGCATGCGCTTGAATCCCTCAAAGTACGTGAAGCCGCACTGTTCGTACACGATGGCGTTATGGTAAAAAAGAGCTTCCAGGGCAATGGCCTTGATGTCGAGAATTTTGGCCAAGGTTTCCAGGCCGGCAACGACTTCCCGGGTCAAACCCAATCCTTTGCGGGTCTGTCCCGGAGCTAAACCGGTCTTCAGGGCCCGTTCCTCTTCGAAAAGGTTGCGGGTGGCCCGCCCCCACAGGGTATCCCTTCCCTCCGAATCGATATCGATGTGGAACCGTTCACTTTCCGGATCATTGACCACCAAGAAGTCCCAGTTGATCTGGCTGAAATCCGCCCCATCGGATACCTGGATGGAAAAGATGGGGTCCGGTTCATCCAGCTTGCGCTTCATTTCCACCATCACGGTTTCTTCTCTTTCCGGGCAATAGAAACGAACCAGCCGGTTGCCTTCATAGTCCGTGAAAGTCAACGGATTGATCTGAAACCGGCTGAAAAGGGAGGGAGGAATGAGCAGCCGATAGAGACCCTCTTTCTCGCTTGGCGACATCTGATTGATGCGTTGGATCCAGGGCATAAACTACCTGAAGAAGTGTCAGTGTGAGTGTCTGTGTGGGTATCAGGGGAAAAACCGCGAGCGCGTAAGTCGCAAGTTGTCGGGGGTAACGAAGGTCACCTCCATCCTGCGCTTCAAGCCTTACAACTTGTGCCTTATGTTTTTCACTGACCCTCACACGGACACTGTTATTAAAGCAACGCCTCCACCCATTGATCTGCATTCCCGTGATGACCGATGAGTTTGAGGAATTGATGAACTTTGAACTCGTCTTTCACCCCAAGGGCAGGCCTCGCTTTCTCCAGCTTTTCCATGGTCTGAAAAGTATCTGCCCGGGTCAGGATCACAGGGATAGACCTTTCCCGGGCTACCCGCAGGATAACCTCACCCGGTGGTTTCCCTCCGGTGAGGATAATTCCCCCGATAGAAATTTCCTTTTCGCCTTCCGGCCTTAGCCCCACCATGATGATCTTGTTATAAACCTGCTTGAAGATTGAAAGAGCACCATTGAGGGATTTGGATCCAATGGTGAAAGTCTCGATCAAATTACCTTCTCTCTCGGGACAGCTGAGGATCTGCCCTTCGATTAACTCGGCAATGGTGGCGACGGTGAACGCGGTCAGAATCCGGTCCTCAGGAATGGCGACAACCGATTTCAAACCCTTCTCCCTGAGGAAAGGAAGGACTTTGGCCTGGACATGGTCCATTTTATCGGGGGCGACATGATTGATGAGCGCGGATTTTACCCGCCCTTCGAGGAAAGAGTTCAAGGAGAGCAAGGAATAAAGGGTCATATTATCCCTCTGGTAGCGGTCGACCAAAAGGACCGAAGCGTCGAACAGCCTGACCAGCATGCTGTCGGAAAGACCGGAGAACTCGCCCCCTAAAAAAATTTCCTTCGCCCCCATGATCAGGACGACATCTTTCCCGAGGGAGATTTTATCAAAAGCCCCTTTCATCTTGGCGGTCAGCCTTTCTTCATGACCCGCGGCAACTTCCGCGAGTAAGTTTTCGGTAAGCGTGACCGGGCAGAGGAGCTCATCCGGTTCTGAAAAACCCAGGGCTTTTTTGAGAAGCAGAACGTCGGAATCGCATAAACCTCCTTCGCCAGAGGTGCTTAGGTTCGGCAGCAGGCCATAGGGTTTGAAAAACCCTACTCTTAGCCCCTTTTCTTTGAGCTTTGTGGCCAGGGCCCAGGTAGTGAGCGTCTGTCCCGGTTCCCCGCCGGTGGAGCCGATAAAGATCGAACGCATGAAAACCTCCGCACCCTTAAAACCGAAATGCAAAAATCAAAATGGAAAGTCAAAATAAATTCATTTTGGCCTTTGATCTTTGATTCTTGATTTTTCCTCAATCCGCGCTCTCCGCAGCAATCTTTTTGCATGATAGCAAAAGGAAGGGGGGATGTAAATTGATTAAGGGTGGACGGCTCCACGAGGGGAG
>CAZIDC010000507.1:0-2768 GCA_964537885.1 uncultured Syntrophaceae bacterium
TGGCCCGCCAGGCTTTCGGCGATGACGAAATCTTTATTGAGAAATACCTTCCCAAGCCCAGACACATTGAGTTTCAGGTTCTGGCGGATGAAAAGGGGAATATCCTTCATTTAGGCGAGCGCGAATGCACCATCCAGCGCCGCCACCAGAAAATTCTCGAGGAGGCTCCTTCCCCCATCATGACCCGGACCCTGCGCCAGGAGATGGGGCGGGTGGCCGTGGCCGCAGCCCGGGCCCTGAATTACACCAGCGTAGGGACCATCGAATTCATCTACTCCGAAGGACAATTTTATTTCCTCGAGGTCAACGCCCGCATCCAGGTAGAGCATGCCATTACCGAGATTGTTACCGGCGTAGATCTGGTGAAAGAGCAGATCAGGGTTGCTGCCGGTCTTCCCTTAGACGTCTACCCGGAAGACGTCAACCTGAACGGCTGGGCCATCGAGTGCCGCATCAACGCCGAAGACCCCTTGAACAATTTTGCTCCCTGCCCGGGAAAGCTTGCCGGATATCGCTCTCCGGGCGGTATCGGTATCCGGGTGGACAGCGGCGTGCACACCCGCTACACCATCCCGTCTTTCTACGACCCCATGATCTCCAAGCTGATCATCTGGGGAAGGGACCGGCAGGAGACCATTGAAAGAGCCAAGCGGGCGCTTTATGAATATATCATCGTCGGCGTGCGCACGAATATCCCCTTCCTCAAAGCCGTGGTCGGCAACCCTTCTTTTATCAAGGGCGAAATGACGACTCATTTCATCGAGGAAGAGCGGGATCTCTTCCAGGACATGCTGCGCTTGATCGAGGAGGAGAAATCCTTGCAGGAGAAGTTGGAGACCATCTTCAACCCCCGGCGGAAAATGGCGGCCATTGCCATGGCCTTGGAGGCTTACCGGGAACAGGCCTAAAAAATTCTTAGCCACAGAGCACACAGCGCGGCAAAGCCGCAACCAAAATCCATTCACCGCAGAGACCGCAAAGATATAAAGATCTTAAAAAAAACAATTAGGACACAGATAACAACGGATAAACATAGATAAAATTAAAATATGCTTAACAAAATTTTCAGAGTTTGAACGTTAGTAATACAGAGATCACCGGGATTTATGGGGAAAGACAATAATAAAAAAATCGGTGGGGTATCAGGAGTTTTTTCCTATATCTCTGGTTTCATTTTACTTGTAAGTGCTATCTTTTTCATTGTATTTTGACTCTGTGCTCTTTGTGACCTCTGTGGCTAAATTTTTGGAGATTTTATGGGCGAGCTGAAAATTGATTTTGATCGGGGACAGGGCCTCATCCCGGCCATCGTCCAGGACTGGAAAACGGGAGAGGTGCTCATGGTGGCTTACATGAACGCCGCGAGCTGGGCGAAGACCCAGGAGACGGGTAAAGCCTGTTTCTGGTCCCGCTCGCGCCAGAAACTCTGGCTCAAGGGGGAAACTTCGGGCCATCTTCAGATCGTCAAAGAGGTTTATTTAGACTGCGACAACGATGCGCTCTTATTGAAGGTCGAACAAATCGGCGGGGCCGCCTGCCATACCGGTTACCGCTCCTGCTTCTACCGCCGGATCGTAAACGGCCGGGCAGAGGAAGTCGGAACCCGCGTCTTTGATCCTAAGGAGGTTTACGGTGGGTAAGCTGAAGTTCGGCATCCCCAAGGGCAGCCTGGAAAAGGCCACCATCGACCTTTTCCAGAAGGCCGGCTGGGTGATCAAAGTGAGCACGCGGAATTATTTTCCTTCCGTGGATGACCCCGATCTATCCTGCGCCATTATTCGCGCGCAGGAAATGGCCCATTACGTGGAAGAAGGGGTCCTGGATGCGGCGATCACGGGGAAAGATTGGATTTTGGAAAGCAACAGCGACGTCGTGGAAGTCCAGGAGCTGATTTACTCCAAAGAGAGCCCGCGCCCGGCCCGGTGGGTCTTGGTGGTCACCGGGGATTCGCCCATTAAGAAGCTCGAGGATATGCAAGGCAAGAAGATTGCCACCGAGCTCGTATCCTTCACCCGGCGCTACTTCGCCGAAAGGTCCATCCAGGTCAAGGTAGAATTTTCCTGGGGGACCACCGAGGCTAAAGTAGTCGAAGGGCTGGTAGACGCCATCGTTGACGTGACCGAGACCGGCTCCACCATCCGCGCTCACGGCCTGCGTATCGTTCACGAGCTTATGCAATCGACCCCGCGGCTGATCGCCAACAAGGAATCCTGGGAGGACCCCTGGAAAAAGGAGAAAATCCTCCAGGTCGGCACCCTGCTCAAAGCCGCCCTGGGGGCCGACCGCATGGTGGGCCTGAAGATGAACGTCCCCCAGAAAAAACTGGAAGAGGTGGTGAAAGTCCTCCCCTGTTTGAATGCCCCGACCATTGCCTCTTTGTACCAGAGCGACTGGTACTCCGTTGAAGTGGTGGTGCGGGAAGAAGTGGTCCGGGAGCTCATTCCCCTGTTATTAAAAAAAGGGGCCGAGGGGATCATCGAGTACGCTTTGAGCAAAGTCATCTGACCCCATTCTTTTATTGACTTTCTTGATAAGAATAATTTACACTAACCTTCGTTTGTAGCCTTTCCTTTCTGATAAGCCATGAGAAAGAAAGGCTTGATTCATAGATTAGATCTTCCACTGTCAATATTCACAAGTCCAGTTCGTCTTAGGAGATACCAAGCAGCCGATGGATATCTTCGAGCAGATGAGTATCATCGGGATTCGGTTCGGGGGTATTGATTCGCCGCTTGCTTCCGGATTGACCTTCTTAATATCCGTCTTTT
>CAZIDC010000508.1:0-2768 GCA_964537885.1 uncultured Syntrophaceae bacterium
GCCAGGATGAGAGGCGCCGGCTCATAATCCAATTTGCGGAATAGATAGCCTAAAACACCAAAGAAGAGCATGCTGAAAATGTCGAAGATATTATTGCTGAGGCTATAAGCACCGATTAGGCAAAAAAGGAGAATCACCGGGAATAAATATTTATAGGGAACTCTGAGAACCTGGACCCAAATCCAAATTAAGGGTAGATTAAGAATCAACAACATGGCGTTCCCGATATACATACTGCAGACAACCCCCCAGAATAGATCCGGTCTTTCGGATAAGAGGAAAGGGCTGGGCGTGATGCCATGAATTAACAACGCCCCAAAGATGAGAGCCATGACCACATTGGCGGGAATTCCCAGGATTAACAGGGGAACGAAGGCTCCTCCGGTGGCCGCATTATTGGCCGACTCGGGACCGGCGACTCCTTCAATCACCCCGGTGCCAAACCTTTCGGGATACTTCGACACTCTTTTTTCCACACCATAAGAGGCGAAAGAAGCAACAATCGCTCCTCCTCCGGGCAGGGCCCCCAAGAAAAAACCGATAGCGGTCCCCCGCAAGATGGCCCCCAATGACTTTTTCCATTCCTCGGCACTTGGAAAAAGATCTCTAATTTTGGTCTTGACCAGCTCCCGTTGAATAATCCTCTCAAGGTTGAGGAAAACTTCCGATATCCCAAAAAGTCCCATCACCATGGGAACCAAATCGATCCCATCGGATAAGCTCATCATCCCCAGGGTAAACCGAAATTTCCCCGTTACGATGTCCATGCCCACCTGGCTTAAAAAGAGCCCCAATAACCCCATGATGAGGGCTTTGATTAAAGATCCCCGGGCCAAGTACACCAAGATGGTTAAACCCAAGCACATTACCGCAAAATATTCTGGAGGGCCAAATTGCAGGGCGATTTGCGCCAAGACAGGAGCGGCCACCATCAGGCCGAGGATACTGAATGTTCCCGCAATAAACGATCCGATGGCGGCCATGCCCAGGGCGGGTCCGGCTTTTCCTTTCAGCGCCATTTGATAGCCTTCCAGGCAGGTGACCACCGAAGCCGCCTCCCCGGGAATGTTGACTAATATCGAAGTGGTGGATCCCCCATACATGGCGCCGTAATAAATACCGGCGAGCATAATAATGGCGGGGACGGGGGGTAACCGGAAAGTGGCCGGCAATAATAAAGCAATAGCCGCAGCTGGACCCAGTCCGGGCAGCACGCCCACCAGCGTTCCAATCAGTACGCCGATGAAACAAAAGGCCAAGTTAGCGGGGTCCAAACTCACCTGGAACCCATAGAGCATTTGCTCAAAAATCCCCATGGAAACTTCTACCTCTGGATGATTCCCCCGAGAATCCCCTCGGGAAACTGGCATTGCAACCAAACGTTAAAGATAAAGTAACTCAACAGAACCGCCACCGCCGAAGCGAAAACGGCCACCCCCCATTTTTGGGGCTCAATATTCTTGAATAAGAAGAGCATTAATAAAAAGGTGCTTAATATGTACCCCACCCTCTCCAGCAATAAGGCATAGATAATTAAAGCGGCTAAGCTAAGGAGGATTTTCCGCCAATCGGTATCCGCCGCCCAAACCGCCTGGTCCCCTTTGGCTGTTCGGCTCTTTCTAACGGCGGTTTCCCAAATGAGCAAGAAGGCGAGAAAGGCCAGAGGAATGGCGGTCAGAAAAGGGAAAAAACCGGGTCCAGGAAAATGAAGTGTGCCCAGGTCCAGGCGAATGGCTTCGCCAAGGATGATAATCGCCAAAATGAACCAGATGATCCCGGTGATCAAATTGTATCTGCGCATCCCGATCCCTCACCGAATTTCTCCGCCAATCTTGCGGGAGGCTCGGCCCCGGACACAAGGAAATTCCGACGCTTCTTTTATTTTCCTTGCTTCGACTCGGGAGCTATTTAATCAATAAATTAAGTTCTGTGAAGATGTCCCGGTACCTCTTTACTTCGCTAGTGACGAATTTCTTAAAATCCTCCGGGCCCTGGTAAGCGGGGATATCGCCAATATTCTCCACCATTTTTTTCCAGGATTGATGTCCCATGGTCTTTTTCACTGCTTCGGCCCAGAAATTAATCACTGCCTCAGGCAGCCCCGGAGGACCGCAGACTCCCCTCCAACCCACGATATCCACTGCGGGAAAACCCAATTGTTCGGCTGTAGGAATTTCGGGCAACTCTTTGAGTTTGGCGGGAACCAGTAATCCCCTTAATTTACCGGCTTTCACCTGGGGGATGACCGTGGGGCTGTTGTTATAACAGAAATCTACATCTCCGCGCATAAGAGAGAGGGTGACCTCTGCCCCCGAGTCGTAATGGACGGCATTAACATAATCGATCGGGATCTTGGCCGACTTCATGAGGACCAGCGTGGCCATAAGTTGCATCGTTTGCACCCCGGCGGTCGGGAATTTCACTTTTTTGGGATTTTTGCGAATGTATTCCAGTAAGTCGTTCAGGGTTTTGTGGGGTGAATCGGCCCGCACGGCGAGGATGGCGGGATTGAACTGGGTCCGGGCGATAAAGGTGAGATCATCGAACTTAAAGGGGAGCTTCAGGTTCTGGGCGGGGACGAGACTGTTGGACCCGATCGCCGCCCCCATCAGCGTATACCCATCCGGCTTGGCCTGCTTGCTAATATATTCGAAGCAGATGGCCCCGGAGGCTCCCGGCTTGTTAATCACGATCAGGGACTGGCCCAGGAATTGCGGGATGACGCTGGCCAGGAAGCGCACGGCGATGTCGGTTTCCCCCCCGGCTCC
>CAZIDC010000509.1:0-2757 GCA_964537885.1 uncultured Syntrophaceae bacterium
GCGTCATGATTGCGAGTAGGGACCCCAGAGGGGGATTTTTAGGCCCTGCATCCATTGGGGTCCGTTCCGAGTCTCCTCCTAAGATTATCGCGCCCCCATGATGAGGTTCGGCAGAAACAAGGTATAAGCCGGCCAATAGGTGATCAGAGCCAACTGAATGATAGTTATGATGATATAAGGGGTGACTCCCCTGATGGTTTCGGCCAGGGGGGCCTTGCCCACGCCGGAGATCACGTAGAGGTTGAGCCCTACCGGAGGAGTGATCAGAGCTATTTCCATGTTCAAGGTCATAACGATCCCAAAATGGATTAAGTTGATGCCCAGGGAGTTTAAAACCGGGAGGATGATGGGCAGGGTGATCAGCATGATGGACACGACTTCCAGAAGACAACCCAGGAGAAGAAGAACGATGTTGACCGACAGGAGGAACCAAAAAGCCGTCAGGTTCATGTCCTTGGCGATCTGCACGAGCTTGGCCGGAAGACCGGCTTCGGTCAGCCAGTTCCCGATGGTAATGGCCGTGCAAATGATGAACATGATCATTCCCGCGGATTTCATCGCATCCCCGAAGAGGGGGATGACCTGGCCGGGCTTTACCTCACGGTAAATAAACAGGCTGATGAAAAGGGCGGCCACGGCGCCGAGGGCTGCGGCTTCGGTCACGGTTACGAAACCCGAATAAATCCCCCCCAGAATAATTACCGGCATGCAAAGGGCGGGGATGGCCTTGTAAGTGGTTTGGATGGTTTCTCCCCAACTGGCCTTGGGCGCCCCCCCTATGCTCTTCCGCTTGGCATCAAAGCGGATCCAGAGCATGTAGAAGATTCCCTGCATGATTCCCGGCAGGACCCCGGCCATGAACAGCCGGGGAATGGATTCATCGGCCATGATCCCGTAGATGATCATGGCGATGCTGGGGGGGATCATAATCGCGATGGTGCCGGCTGCGGATACGATCCCGAGAGCGAACGGCCGGGGGTAGCCATGCTCCATCATGGCCGGGATGACGATGACCCCGATGGCCAGGGCCGTGGCCACGCTGGACCCGCAGAGGGCCCCGAAGATCATGCAGGAGACGACCGTGACCATGGCCAGCCCGCCCCACCAGTGGCGGACCCAGCAGTTGGCGGCGTTGATGAGATACCGGGAAGTCCCCCCCTGGAGCATGAACTGGGCGGCGATGACGAAAAAAGGAATGGCCATCAGGGGGAAGGTATCCAGGGAATTGTACATGACCTCGGGGACCATCTGCAGGGAAGCCGAAGAAAAAAAACCGATCATGATGAAAGCCGTCACCCCTAAGACGAAGGCGATGGGCAGCCCCAGGCAGAGTAAGCCTAAAAAGACCAGGAAAAGGAATAGAACGATCATTGGTGCCCTCCATCCCGGCTTAGTTCATGAGTCTCCATGATTTCGGAGGGCTGGAAGGAAAAAATTAGCCGGAAAACACGGAGCACATACCGCAGGGCCACAAGGGTGCACCCGATGGCCACGGAAAGATAGGGGATCCAGACCGGAAAGCGCAGGGCGGTAAGGGACCGCTCATCATTTACGTAGGCGGCGGAAACGATCTTGAAGGCCAGGATGCTGACTAATACACAAAAAACGAGAGCCACCAGCCCATTGAAGACCGCCAGGTAACGGCGGGTCTTCAAAGAAAACCGCTCCACGATGAGGGTGGCTGCCACGTGGCCCTTTTCCGCCGCCAGGATGCTGGCGGTGATGAAAACGGACCAGATGATGAGATAGATGACGATCTCCTCGGCCCAATCCGGAGGCCTTTTTAAAATATAGCGACTGATCACCCCATAGAAAGCAATCATGGTGGCGGAAAAGGCCAGAACTCCCACGATGAATTTCTCCACCCTGGTCCATCCGTTCTCCCAATTCTTCATCCATCATCCTCCGTGCTTGTTAAAAAGTTACCTCTGAAATCCCCCCCAATCCCCCCTTTGTCAAAGGGGGGCAGGGGGGATTTCTGGGATCGCCTTTGCCCATAAGCAAAACTTATTCTATTGGTTGCAGCAATGCCGGCCGGCACTCTTCCCTGGCTCGCTTACATGCCCAGGGCCTTCTTGGCCAGTTGAACCAGGGCCGGGTCGTGCTTGAGGTCCTTGACTATTTTGTCCTGAATCGACATGAGGTGCTTGCGCATTTTGGCCAGATCTTCGTCGCTCGGATCGAAGAATTCCAGTCCCTTGCCTTCCATTAACTTCCTGGCATCCGCCTGTTCCTTCCGGGAGATCTCCCGCTGTCTGGGTACTACATCGTTCCAAACGTCGGTGAAAATCTTCTGCAGGTCAGGGGGCAGGCTGTTCCAGAACTTCAGGTTGACCAGGGGAACGTAGAAGCCGCAAAAGTTACGGCTTAAGAATCCATACTTGAGGCCGGCCTCGTAAAGCTTGGCGCCTTCCACGCTTTTGGTGGTGGAGCAGATGCCGTCCACTGTCCCCTGAACTAAAGCCATGGGAACGTCCGGCCAGGCAATGAATACCGCGCTGGCCCCTAAAGCATTGAGCCGGGCTTCCGGGATGGAGCCGCCGGAATGGCGGATCTTCAGGCCCTTGAAGTCCTCCATCTTGGTGATTTTCTTGTTTCGGGTCCAGACCTGATCGAAGCCCAGCTCGAACCAACGCCCGGGGGATTTTACCCCGACTTTCTTTTCCAGGGATTTATTCACCGCTTTCCCCACTTCTCCGTCGATCAAGCTTTCGGTGACCTTCTCCGGCTGTCCGAAGAACATGGGCAGCATGGTGA
>CAZIDC010000510.1:0-2756 GCA_964537885.1 uncultured Syntrophaceae bacterium
CGAGCTTAACCCGTCCTTTTTGATCGAACCGGATTCCCTCTGCTTGAAGGATCCGGCGCTGGCGCAGGGCGCCATCCCCCCGCGCCCTAAGGCTGATTTCCCCCTTGGTATTGATGACGCGATGCCAGGGGACATCGATCCCGTAGGGCAGGGCCGCCATGGCATAACCGACCATCCGGCCCGTGCACCGGTCCACAATTTTAGCAATCTGCCCATAGGTCGCTACCCTCCCTCTCGGAATCTTCCGCACTACTTGATAAATCCGTTCATAAGGAGAGAGACAATTCAAACTGCTATGAGGGAGCGACTTTTTCTTTCTCATCAATGGTTTTCTTTAGGCGGGAATTCCTTTCAGTCCGATGGCCTCCGCCACCTCCTGCATTCCCCTTATGGTATCTTCAATAAGTTCTTCCACCCCCACCCCCAGCATCGCTGCGCCTTTCTCGATGATGGCCCGGTCAACTCCCGCGGCAAATCTCTTGTCTTTCCATTTATTCCTTACCGACTTCGCGGTTACATCCATAACGCTTTTCGAAGGGCGGACCAGGGCGGTGGTCACGACCAGTCCCGTGAGTTCATCGATGGCATAAAGGAACTTTTCCAGTTCCGTCTGGGGGACCACATCCGAGCATATGCCCCATCCGTGGGAAACGGCGGCGCGAATATATTCTTCTGGCCAGTAATGTTCGGCAAGGATCTCTCCCGTTTTCCGGCAATGCTGATCGGGGAACTTTTCATAATCCAGATCGTGAATAAGGCCGATAAGACCCCACTGATCTTCATCCTGGTTCCGCTTTCTGGCGATATAACGCATGACTCCTTCCACGGCATAGGCATGCTTGCGCAAACTCTCGCTTTCGTTATATTGGTGAAGGAGCCCTAACGCCTCTTCCCGGTTTGGTATTCTTTGCTCCATATTTTCCCTCCTAAATTTAATAGGACGCAGATTTACGCAGATAACCGCAGATAATTATTGAACCACCCTTCAAGTCCTCAAACCTTCCTCAACACCCGCCCGCCTCTTTGACCCGTGTACTGGCCGTTGTCAACCGTTAGAACCCCGTTGACAATTACGTTCCAGATCCCTGCGGGGTATTGCCTGGGATTCTCGTACGTAGCCAAATCCAATACCCGGTCCGGGTCGAAGACAACGAGATCGGCGGCCTTCCCCTCGGCCAGCACTCCGCGGTCCTTGAGACCCAGCCTTCGGGCTGGCAGGGAGGTCATCTTGCGGATGGCCTCTTCGAGCGACATGGCTTTCTTTTCCCGAACGTACCGTCCTAACACTCTCGGAAAGGCTCCGTATACCCGTGGATGGGGCCTCCCCCCGAGAAGGCCATCCGTACAGATCATGCCCTGGGGATGGCCTAATCCCAAAACCATTTTTTCTTCGTCCATGCTGAAGAGAATCATACCCACCCGGCCTTCCTCTGCAAGCAGGATATCCAGGGCCATCTCCGCAGGGTCTTTCATCTGCCCGCGGGCAATCTCCGCGACCGATTTTCCAACCCAGCATTGGTTTTCCTCGCTCTCCACCGAGGAAAGGAAAATGTTCTCCCAGCCGGCATAATCGACGTAATTCTCCCAGGAGGGCCCTTCAGGCTCGGGCGGCGGCGGGTTGGCCAACTGTTCTTTGATGCGATTGCGGAGGGAGGGGTCTCTAAGCCGCTCCAGCGTTCTGGAAACGCCCCCTTCCAACGCCCAGGGAGGAAGGACCGCCAGAAACATGGTGCTGCCGGCCGTATAAGGGTAGATATCGAAGGTAATATCAAAACCGGCCAGCCTCGTTTTTTCGACTATCGCAAGAGCGGGCTCCATTTTGGGCCAGTTGCGTTTTCCGGATGCTTTAAAATGAGAAATGTGCAGCGGGATCTCGGCTTCTCCGGCTATGGAAATCACTTCCTCGATGGACTCCAGGAGGAGGTCGCCGCCGCTGCGGATATGCACGGCCCAGAAGCCCCCCATTCGCCCGCTGGTATGGATCAGTTTAACCAATTCGTTACGCCGGGCAAAAGTACACGGCAAGTAGACCATCCCTAAGGAGATTCCTACCGCGCCTTCTTCCATCGCCTGGCGGACTTGGTCTTCCATGGCCTGGATCTGGGTTGAATCGGCCGCCCGGTTCTCCAAGCCCATCACGACCATGCGCACATTCCCATGGGGGACCAAAAGGGCCAAATTGGGTCCGGGTTGCACGGCGGCAAGGCGCTCGGCGTATTGCCCAAGAGTCTCCCAATCCCACGAGAGGGGTGGATCTCCGCTGAGCCCGGCCATATACTGGCGCCATTGGCGGGAATATTGCGGCTGGATGGGGGCGGGGCCGATTCCGTCCTGGCCCAGTAGTTCAGTGGTTATCCCCTGCATGAGCTTGGGAAGCAACTCCGGCTCCACCAGAGCTATAATGTCCGAATGGCTGTGGGTATCAATGAATCCTGGAGTCACAACTGCCCCGGCAGCCGAAATCTCCCGGTAGGCCTCCCCCTTGCTGATTTGGCCCACATGCACGATGCGGTCCCCCTGGATGCCAACATCAGCTTTCCTTTCTGGTTGGCCTGTACCATCAATCACTCTCCCCCCTAAAATAGTTAGGTCAAAAATATTTTGGCCCTCCTTTTTATTTTTCCGGGGCTCGCAGGTGGGTCCGGTGAAGAGATTATAATTCTTTGCGGCGGGGTAATTCAAGAAGAAAGATTTTGGCCATGTAACCCTTCAGTCACGGGTGGGTGGCCAAGGTCGGAGGAAGAAAGGTTCGGCGT
>CAZIDC010000511.1:0-2749 GCA_964537885.1 uncultured Syntrophaceae bacterium
TCTGCCGCGCTGTGTTCTCTGTGGCTTAAGGTTTCCTAAAGAACTGCTTTCGCCGCCCGCTGCACTCCATCGATGATCCGGCGAATCTGATCTTCATTCATCCGGACCGAGATGGGGAGGGCGATGGCCCGCTTTAACAACGCTTCCGAAATCGGCCAGGCATCGGTGCGGTAGGGCGGGCAGTATTGAATGATATGGTTCCAGTTTCCCACGAAATGCCAGTTCATAGCCGATGGCAGAATCTTCGTGTCAATCTTCTCTTTGGCCAAAAAATCGTTGAAGGCCCTGGCTGTTTTCGCCTCGGGGAGGAAGAACGCCAAAGTATCTCCGCCGTCCCCTCGCGGATCCGGAAGGTCGCGAAATTCAATTCCCGGAATCGAGGCGATGCCTTTTTTGATCTCGGTTTTATGCTTTCTTTGCTCGCTCAGGACAAAGTCCAGCCGGTTCAATTGGACCTTGCCTATGGCTCCCTGGATCTCATTCATCCGGTAGTTAAATCCGGTGATGCTATGAGAGTCTTCCCCCCGCGGGAGCTCGGGATTGTGTTCGTGCCCATGGTCGTGGTAATAACCGGCGAGGTCATAAAGCTTTTTATCGTTGGTGGCCACCATGCCGCCTTCCCCGACGGTCAGCGTCTTCACGTAATCGAAGCTGTAGGTTCCCATGGCCCCGATGGTCCCGGTCTTTTTTCCCCGATAGCTCGACCCGCAGGCTTGACAGGAATCTTCCAGCACGGGGATGTTCTTCTTCCGGGCTACCCCCATAATCTCATCCATACGCGCCGGAACTCCGAGCATATGCACAGGAATAATCATTTTGGTTTTTCCGGTGATTTTGGCCTCCAGGTCTTGGAAGTCCATGTTCAGGGATTTATCCACCTCGGTTAGGATCGGGGTCCCGCCGGCTTCCAGGATGGCTTCAATCGTAGCCACGAAAGTGAAGGACTGGGTGATGACTTCATCGCCCCGCTTTAGGCCAAGAGCCGCTAAAGCCACGCGCAAAGCTGCCGATCCCGATGAAACCCCCAGGGAATAGGCGCATCCCATGTATTGATTGAACTGTCCTTCAAATTCAAGAACCCGGAAGATATTCTTCCTTTTTTCGTTAAACCCGTAGCGGAAAAGGACTCCCCGTTCGATGACCTCGGATACCGCTTCCTGCTCCTCTTTCCCGATCAGTTCTGCTCCGCCCATTTCATCAACCTCCATAAAAAAGATAAGTGTTAACCGCAGAGACCGCTGAGAACGCAGAGACCAAAGAACCAGAAATGTCGTAAGTCGCGAGAGCGTAAGGCGTGAAGTCTTTGGATTTTAAAACTTATGACCTCTCGGCGTTCTCTGCGCCCTCGGCGGTGAATTTAAATTAAAAAACTCCTTGATAGATTCGGACAGCCTCCTCCAGAGATACTGGCCGGGGATTGTTTTCCAGGGGGCGGGCCACTTTCAAGGCTTCTTCGGCCATCCCGGGAATAGCCGTTTGCGGGATACCTAAGTCGCTTAACCGTTGGGGGACTTCGATGTCCTGGGCCAAACGTTTCACGGACTCTACCGCCAGAATCGCCGCCTCTTTGGCGGAAAGTCCTTCTACTTTTTCACCCATCCCCGCGGCAACCCAGGCCAACTTCTCGACGCAATGGAAGACATTGTAAGCCATCACTGCCGGCAGCAGCAAGGCATTGGCCACGCCATGGGGAATCCGATAGACACCCCCCAAAGGGTACGCTAAGGAATGAGCCGCGGTTACCCCGGCATTGGCCAACCCGATACCGGCCAGAAAGCTTCCCAGGAGCATATCCGAACGGGCTGTCAGGTCGGACCCATGATTTACGGCCCGGCGAAGGCTTTGCCCGATCAGCCGGACGGCCTCCTTACTGAACATCTCGGACACCGGATTCGCCGCTTTGGAGGTGTACGATTCAATCGCGTGGGTTAGGGCATCCATGCCCGTAGAAGCAGTGATCGCCGGAGGAAGGTCTAAGGTAAGTTCCGGGTCAAGGATGGACATCTCCGGGTAAAGAAAGGGGCTGTTTATCCCCGCTTTTTTCTTCTCGTCGGCATTGACGAAGACCGCCGTGAAGGTCACCTCGCTCCCCGTGCCCGCAGTTGTGGGAACCATCCCTTTCGGCAGGCCTGGTTTGGGAACCTTGTCCAAACCCTGGTAATCCCTGGCGCGCCCTTCATTGGTCGCCAGAACTGCCGCGGCCTTGGCCGTATCCATGGCGCTTCCCCCGCCTACCCCCAGAACAAAGTCGCACCTTTCTTTCCGGCCTACGCTGGCGCATTCGTCGGCAATTTCGACCCTCGGTTCCGCTTCCACAGCATCAAAAACAATTACGGATAATCCTTCTTTTTCCAGGGCCCCCGTGATCTCTGGGAGACGGCCGCACCTTTCGAACCCCGGATCCACCACTAACAGGACCCTCTTCCCCCCATGCCTTTTGACTAAATTCCCTGCTTGCTGGATGGCCCCTATCCCGAAAACGATTTCGCCCGCAGCCCGAAAGCTAAATATTCCCATGGTTGAATCAGCTCCTTTTATCTTTCTTAAACCCCTCTTACTATGGCGACCCTTTGGGTGGGGGGGAAAGCTCTTTTGCTTTTCTGGATTGAAAGTATTTTTCGATCCGTTTCTGCATATCCGGCGGGAGGTCTACAAATTTTACGCCCATTCCCCGACCCAAACTTCTGGTCTCCAGCCCGTATTGATTCGTCCATACCACCTTGCAGGTCAACTCGACCGGTTTCTCTCC
>CAZIDC010000512.1:0-2740 GCA_964537885.1 uncultured Syntrophaceae bacterium
CGTTGAAAATGGTCGATTTCCCGGAATTCGGCAGGCCGATGATCCCGCAGGCAAAACCCAAAGACCTCCCCCTTTACGAATTTAGGTTTTGCGCGCATTATACTGAAAAAAACAGGAAGAAGCAAGGCACCCCTTCTCCCAGCCGCCTATCCTTATCCCCCCGCAATCAAAGGGATCAGGAATACCTCCGAGTTATTGGGCACTGTAGTCCGGCCAAAGTCTGGATTGGAGATGATTCTGTCGCCGATCCGCGCCACGGCGTAGGGATAAGGGTCTCCCAATTCCCTCAGGAGATCAGCAAGCGTCATCCCCTCGCGCCAGGGGAGTTCTTTATTGCCAACCCGCACCATCAGGCAACTCCATGGTTCTTTAGAACCTCCAGGACTTCCGGGAAGTCGATTCCGAGGCGCTTTACTGTATCAAGGGTGGGAATCCCGTCCTGGGTCCAACCCCTTCGTTCGTATACAGCGTCTTTGAGCTGCTCGTACCTCGCTTCTCGCAGCTTCCGCAGGATTTTTATTTTCTCTGCTGTGTTCTTTCCTGCGATTTCCACCTGATAGATTTCCTTAAGCTGTCCATCGTAGCGCTCTCCCCTGGACTCGTACTCTTCCACTGTGACCGGCCCCATAGCTCGGTAGGGGATGGCATCATGCTCCCGCCGGCCAAAGCCCATCTTCAGGCAGAAGACTCTCTGGAAGTTGTAAACCCGCTCACTCATGGTAATCAGGTCAGCAGGCTCCAAATTCCTGCCCGTCACCGCACGAAAATATTGAGTGTACCATTCCACATGCTGCATCACCTTGGCGGGTTCTTTGGTTTGCTTATTGCCGGCCGGCACGACGTCATTCCACGGCAGTTTGCATAGGCCGCAAAGACCGAACCAGGTGCGCCACAATGGAAACCAGTGCAGAGCCTCCGCCTTCTGTTCAAAGGTGGGTATGAAATTGTGAACCATATCCAAGAAGATGAGCCAGGCCTCATCATGCTGGGGTCCCTTGAGAGCCAGGCCGTAGCCTCCTTGTTGGGCCAAGGACTCCTTACTCATGTATTCGGAGAACTCGAGGCCCTTAGCCTCCATGCCGATGTCTTCCATAAAGGCCCGGGCGGCGCCGAATTCTTTGGAAAATATCTCCTTCATCCGGCGCACCCCCTGGCCCACGATCTTTCCAAAACCCTCACCTTTGGCCATCTGATGGAGAAGGACCAAAGTGCTCAGTTTGTTGCCGAAGGAAAGGTCCATTCCGCCGGTATGGGCCTTATTGATGAGTCCCATCTCAAAACATTCCATGGCAAAGGCGATGCTGGTTCCTACGGAGATCGAATCAAGCCCGTAGGTGTCGCAGTAAAAGTTCATCTCCACGATATGAAGAGGATCAAAGATCCCTAAGTTTGAGCCGCATCCGGCGATGGTCTCGTACTCCGGTCCATCCACAAAGACCTTTTTCCCTTTATAGGGGCCGGTGGCGGGCACAAAGTCCTTCACTCCATGGGCACAGGCCAACGTGCACCCCATCCAGCACCCATCATAGCCTTTATCAAAGAGACGCCTGTAAACCTCCATGCCCATATGGGGGGCCTCGGGGTGCTTGCCGTAGCGGAAGTTATGGGTGGGCAGAAGATCGTAATCATTCATGATGGTCACCAGATGAGCGGTGCCGGCAGTAGACATCTGATTTTGCCTGGGGTCTTGTTCCACGATCTCCCGGGAGTGGAGCCTGGCGGTCTCTTTCAAAGTCACCTCGTCCGCGGGGCTGTTCGCAGCCACGGTGACCGTATCCCAACGGGCAACAATGGCCTTCAGACCCTTGTCGGCCAATACGGTTCCCATGCCTCCCCGGCCCGCTTGTTTAAGCCGGGTCCTTGACCTTGGCGCGTCATACCAGGAGAAATTGAGGCACCCGATGAGGGTACGCTTCGCGCCGGGTCCTGTGGAGACTACGGAGATATTCCTGGGCTTTCCCTGCCCAAAATGGTTGGTCAGAATCTCTGAAATCTCATGGGCCTCCTCAGGAAGCCCGGTCACTTCTAAGATCCGGATCTGCCGGCTGAGGCCATCGATCAAGATGACCGTAGGTCCTCCAGTCTTCCCCCGGATTTCCAGGGCATCAAAGCCTGAAAACTTCAGGTAGGGGCCGAAGTACCCCCCCACGTTGGAATCCATCACAGAACCCGTGGTGGGCGAAATGGAGGTAACAATACTTTTGCCGGATCCGGGATAGATGGGCGTCCCGCCCAGGGGGCCACAGGCGATGCAGAGGGCGTTCTCCGGGTCATTCCAGCGGGTGTTGCCTTTAACAGCATTCCATAGGAGCCAGAGATCAAAACCCTTCCCTCCCACAAAGACTTCCTTCATCTTCTCGCTCACAGGTTTGATGGAGATTTGCGAATCCGAAAGGTTCACGCAGAGGGTCTGGTTTGCATATCCTTTCTGTATTGACGGTCTTACATAGTTGAGGGTTTGAATCTCTTTCACCTTTATCTCAGCCATTATCTCGTTCTCCTTTTCCTTGCCGGCGACAGCGCATCCACCCGGCCCTGAAATCTACAAGGCATCCTGTTGAAACTTGTCCAATCCGGCGAATTGCAGCGGCGGGGAAAGTCATGCAGAATGATCTTGTTTTTTTCGGTTTTCTTGTCGCCAAGCTCCCCTGTTCGGCTCAAATTATTTATCACGAGGGTTTTTGTCTGTCAATAAAAAGGAACGACCCCAGGTAACCCTTCAGTCACGGGTGGGTAGACA
>CAZIDC010000513.1:0-2730 GCA_964537885.1 uncultured Syntrophaceae bacterium
AGGGGCCTTGACCCGGGAGTGGGCCGAACCCGGGTCATGCTTGGCAGGAGAAAGATCGATGAACCTGATTGATTTCACTAAAGAGCGAGCGAAGGAGTTCCAGAATAAAATCTTTCTTTGGGAAGGGGAAAAGTCGCTCACTTTCAAAGAATTCAATCGGGTAACCGACCGCATGGCCGCTGCCCTCCAGGTTCTCGGGCTGAGAAAAGGGGATCATGCAGCCGTTCTCTTCCCCAACAGCCTCGACTCCCTGCTTTGCTATTTTTCCATCATCAAGGCCGGGGGAACGGCTATTCCCATCAATTCCCTCTACACCCCCCGGGAGATCGCTTTCATTCTGAACAATTCAGAGGCCCGGTTTTTACTCGCAGCCGGCCAGTTTCAAAAGGCCGTCGAAAGTATCCAGGCTCAGGCGCCAAACCTGGACCGAGCCATCTTCCGCAGAGATGAACCTTCGATTCTTAAAACTCTCGAGGGCCTGGCGCCTTCGGCGCAATCGTTGCGGCCGGTGGATCTGTCTTCCGGAGACAAGGCCATCATCTTTTATACCTCGGGGACCTTGGGGCAGCCCAAGGGGGTTATACTCACCCACGGGAATTTCACCTTTTCCGGACCAAATATCGCCCGGGCCTACGGCCTGGGCGAGGCGGACATCACGCTGGCCGTCTTACCCCTGGTCCACGTCTTTGCCTTGGCCAGCCCGGTGTTCGGAAGCCTGAGCTCGGGCGGGACCGTGGTCATCATGGAACGTTTCCAGGCCGAAACAGTGCTTCAGGCTTTGGCCGCCTACCGGATTACCTGGTTTCCCGGTGTGCCCACGATGTTCAATTACATCTATCATGCCTTGGAGAAAGGGGCTTACGACATATCTTCCATCCGCATGGGCCTCTCCGGCGGGGCTTCCCTTTCCGTGGAGCTCCTGAAAAACTGGGAAAAGAGGTTCAAGGCCGAGATCCTCGAAGTCTACGGTCTCACCGAATCCACCGGACTGGTCACGGCCAACCCGGTTAAAGGGGTGAGAAAGGCCGGCTCCATCGGCCTTCCGGTTTGCGGCGTGCAGACCCGGCTGGTTGATAAAGGGGGGCAGGAAGTGACCCAGGGAGAAGTAGGAGAACTGCTTTTCAAAGGCCCCAATGCGACTAAGGGCTATTGGAAGATTCCCGCACTTACGGCCGAGTCCATCCGGGACGGATGGGTTTACACTGGAGATTTGGCCAGGCAGGATGACGACGGCTATTTTTACATCGTCGGCCGGAAGAAGGATTTGATTATCACCGGCGGGTACAATGTCTATCCCCGGGAAATCGAGGAAGTCCTTTATACCCACCCGGCGGTTTACGAAGCGGCGGTCATCGGTGTGCCGGATGAAGTGAGGGGCGAGATTCCCAAGGCCTTCCTTACTTTGAACCCGGGGAAGCAAACCTCCGAAATGGAAATCATTGACTTCTGCAAGGCCAATTTGGCTCCCTATAAAGTTCCCCGCCAGGTGGAGATTCTTTCCGAGCTCCCCAAGTCTTCCACCGGCAAAATTTTGAGCCGTGAGCTGCGGGATAAAGGTTAAAGATTGCTTTCCACCCGGACCAAGCTGGCCGTTGTTGGGCTCCTTTATTTTTCCGAGGGGCTTCCCTTCGGCCTGATCAACAATGCCCTCTCGGTCTATTTCCGCTTGAAAAAAATCCCCCTGGAGGAAATCGGCCTGCTCAGCCTTTTGGGTCTGGCCTGGTCCTTCAAGCTCTTGTGGGCGCCGCTCGTGGATCGGTTTGGCCGGAGATATTTATGGGTCGTCCCCAGCCAGCTGGCCGTCGCCCTGGGCAGCGCGTTGCTGGCGGTGCTCGACCCGGTAGAGGGCAAAGCTTTATTCTGGCTGGCCCTCGCCGGGATTGGTCTGGCCTCCGCTACCCAGGATATTGCCGCCGATGCCTACACGATCGACATCCTCGATGAAAAAGAGTTGGGGCCGGCGAACGGAGTCCGTTCCGCATCTTACCGGGTGGCTTTGATCGCCGCCGGCGGCGTCCTGGTGATGCTGAGCGATTTTTGGGGGTGGTCCTTCACTTTTATCGCCGCGGCCTTCATTATGGCCATCCTGGCCGTGACCGTCTTGAGTTTCCCGGCCTTCCGCAAAGAAAGACCCCCCGCCCCAACCCATCCCCCTCTCTGGCAGCAATGGGTGGGGCCTATTCGTGTCCTTTTTCAAAGGACGAACTTCTTGACTGCCGTGGCTTTTATCCTTTCGTTCAAAGTAGGAGAAGCCATGCTGGTGGCCATGTCCAACCCTTTCTGGATCGACCGGGGGTTTACCCCTGGACAGGTCGGCTTTGTCGTGGGCACGCTCGGAACCCTGGCCAGCATTGGAGGGGCCATTGCTGGAGGATCTTTAACCGCCCGCTGGGGGATCATGAAAGCGCTCGCCATTCTGGGAGGTGTACAGGCCACGGCCAGCCTCGGCTACATGCTCTCCTCCCTTCCTTTTGCTCCGGACTTCTCCATCTACTTTGCGGCCCTGCTGGAAAGCCTGGCCATCGGCCTGGCCACGTCAGCTTTCTTAAGTTTCCTGATGAAGCTTTGCGACAAGAGGTTCAGCGCCACCCATTATGCTTTTCTCAGCACCCTGTTCGGTTTTGGCCGTTCCCTGGCAGGGGTCCTGGGCGGTTATGCCGCGGTCTTCCTGGGCTACCCGGTATTTTTCTTCGCTACCTTCCTGATTGGCCTGGCCCCCCTTCTGATGAT
>CAZIDC010000514.1:0-2721 GCA_964537885.1 uncultured Syntrophaceae bacterium
CTCGAGAGTCGCTATTTTCATTTGCGGTTCATCGGAGCGAAACGGATTGTTGAAGCTGGGAAGGAACTGGAAACCGCGGAATCGATCAATAACTGACCTGGCCTTCTCCGGTTCATGCAGTTGAACGTTTTTCCATTTTTCCCCAAATCTGGCAGTACCACAAACTCTTCACCGGTACCCATTGATTGCCGTACATGATCTTCTTTATTATGAAGGGGGAAAAATTGAAGAGGCCTGGAAAATTCCATGAACGATAGAAGGGAAGGAACCGAAAAGGGTTCCGGAAAAACCATGGTCATGCACGGGAATGAAGCCTGTGTCCACGGGGCCATTGCCGCCGGATGCCGCTTCTTTGCCGGGTATCCCATCACTCCGGCTTCAGAAATTACGGAACTCATGGCCCGGCTCCTCCCGAGGCACCGGGGAATTTTTCTGCAGATGGAAGATGAAATTGCCTCCATCTGCGCGGTTCTGGGTGCCGCCTGGGGGGGAGCGAAGGCCTGCACGGCGACTTCGGGACCCGGATTCACCTTGAAACAGGAAGGAATCGGCTGGGCCGTGGAGACAGACACCCCGGCCGTGATTATTGATGTCATGCGCGGCGGCCCTTCCACCGGGCAACCCACGTCTTCCTCCCAGCAGGATGTCATGCAGGCTAAGTACGGCTCCCATGGGGATTATGAAATTATCGCCCTCACCCCTTCCAGCGTTCAAGAAGCTTTTGACCTGACGGTGAAGGCCTTTAACCTGGCCGAGATCTATCGCAATCCGGTGATCCTTCTTTCCGATGAAATCGTCGGGCATACGAGAGAAAAAATTTGGATTCCCGAACAGGTTGAAGTCGTGCCTCGACGCCGGCCCGAGCGCGGCCCTGAGGATTACGTCCCGTTTCGCCCCAAGTCCAACGGACTTCTGGACGGAATGCCGGCTTTCAATCAGGGATACGGAGTTTTAGTGGATGGGCAGCTTCACGATGAGTACGGCGGCCGGGCGGGACATAAAGCGGATATTTCCGCTGGCCTGGTAAGGCGAATCTGCCACAAGATTCTGGACCACGTCCAGGATCTCGTGGATGTGGAAGAATGGATGCTGGAGGATGCCGACTTGGCGGTTGTGGCTTACGGAAGCCCGGCCCGGCCCGCTCTACGGGCTGTAAAAGAGGGTCGCGCTGCGGGAATCAAAGCCGGATTATTGAAGCTCCGCATCCTCTGGCCTTTCCCGGAAGGAGTGGTCGATCGTCTCTGCCGCCGGGTAAAAAAAATCATCGTCCCCGAGATGAATATCGGCAAGATCGTACGAGAGGTGGAGAGGGTGGCGGCCGGAAGGGCAGAGGTCGTTTCCCTGCCAAAATTAGGCGGAGAAATGCACACGCCCGCGGAGATACGCGAGGCCCTTACATACGCATAGCGCAGAGCGCAAAGCACATGGCAAGGAAAACAGGTCCCCTGCCCCGGCAAGAGGGCATCCGGCTCGCCAAAAAAGGCAGTTTTTCCTCCGTACCCAATGCGGACTTCTGCCGTTTTCAGGTAGGCCATCCCTTTCCCCCGCATCTCTATGCGGAAAGAGGGAAGGATGGTGAAGGGAAGGGTATTCCCGCCGTTTTTGTCTTCGCCGGATGCCCTCTTGCCGGGGCAACGTCAAGGCAGTTCCAAACCACCGACTAAATGGGAGATGATCTGAAAAAAATTTTAACATAGAGTTGGTTATGCATCCTTTGGGTGAAAAATACCTCAGAAAGAATACGCTTCCCCTTATTTTCTGCCCCGGTTGCGGCGACGGGACGGTGCTCAACGTTTTTCTCCGGGCGGTCGAGGAGATGGGTATTTTTAAAGACCTGGCGCTGGTCAGCGGGATCGGCTGCTCCGGCTGGGTTCCCACTTATATCAAGGCCGATGTCATCCACGCCCTCCATGGCCGGGCGATTCCCTTTGCCAGCGGGTTGAAACTCACGGACCCCCGGCGGAAGGTAGTGGTCTTTACCGGGGACGGGGATTGTCTGGGAATCGGCGGAAACCATTTCATCCATGCGGCCCGGCGCAATATCGACCTGACCGTCATTATGATGAATAACGGAATCTACGGGATGACCGGGGGACAGGTGGCCCCAACGACCCCGCTTCAAGGGCGGACCCAGACTTCCCCTTACGGGAACGTCGAGTATCCTTTCGATGCCTGCGATTTAGCCCGCTCCGCGGGGGCCACTTATGTCGCCCGCTGGACAACCGCCCATCCGCAAAAGCTTTACCAGTCCATGCGCCGGGGGATCGAACACCCGGGATTCTCTTTTATCGAGGTTCTTTCCCAGTGTCCCACCCAGGCCGGGCGGTACTTAGAGGGGATTAGCGATCCTGGGGCGCTGCTGGCGCTCTTCAAAAAACGGACCATTTCTTTGGAAAAGGCCCAAAAAGCTTCCTCCTCCGTCCTTCAAGAGAAGATCGTCATCGGCCAACTGCACTATCAACCGGAAAAGAAAGAATTCACCCGGGTTCTTTATGAAACTTTCCCGAACGAATAAGAGTAGTTTTACGATCATCGTGGATGACCAATACTGCAAAGGCTGCAACCTTTGCCTTCAGGTGTGTCCCCGGAAAATCTTTACCCAGGGGACAAAGCGCAGCCGGGGAGGATACCGGATGCCGGGTGTAGGCAGGATGGAGGATTGCAGTGGCTGCCTGCTTTGTGAAATGACTTGCCCGGATCTGGCTTTGTCTGTATCTAAGG
>CAZIDC010000515.1:0-2710 GCA_964537885.1 uncultured Syntrophaceae bacterium
GTGAACCATGAACCATGAACACAAGTCCCCCTATGCATGGGATTATTCCTTTGGGGGTAAAGACCCGAATTCTAAGCGGCAGAAAATTATTTCTTAGGGGTCAAGAGTGGAGGTGTTGGCTGATGAAAAAAATTTACGAGTTTATCTGTAAGAAAGAGATGCTCATCGCCAAATGGGCATTGGGGATTCTTTCATTATTGGTGTTTGCTGCGGCGGTAGGGCGAACTTTATATTATCCCTTAAACTGGGCGATGGATGCGGCAACATTTCTTTTTGCCTGGACGGTTTTTCTAGGCGCCGATGCCGCGATGCGATTGGATAGACTATTCTGCATTGAACTGATCACGAGTAAACTGTCCCAGAAAGCGCAACTCTATCTCAAATTCATTAATTATATTATCATCGTTATTTTCTTAGTGGGCATGATCGGATATGGCTTATGGCTTTCCTACACGACCCGATTGAGAACCTTTCAGGGAATCCCGGGTTTCAGTTATACGTGGGTTACGCTTAGTGTGCCGATTGGTTGTGCTTTGATGTTGATCACCGCGATTTTGAAAATCAAAACTTTTTTGCGAGCGATATCGACGGGTGAACCGATCGCGAAGCGTGAAGAAGGCGTCAGTGGTGAAATAATCTGAATAGGGTCTTATTGTTATTGACAGGAAGGGGATTATAAAATGACGTTAGTAATGATTCTGTTTTTTCTCTTTATGTTAATGGGAATGCCAATCCCTTTTGCCCTTGGTATTTCCGGAGTTGCCTTCTTTCTACTGCATCCAACGTTGCCATTGACAATGCCTGTTCAACAAGTGCTTTCCCAAACACAAAACTTTCTTCTGCTTGCAATTCCATTGTTCATTTTAGCCGGCAACTTACTCAACGAGACCGGTATTACCGAACGAGTAATGAAACTGGCGTCGGTTCTCACGGGACATATGCGTGCCGGGACGGCACAGAGCAACATGGTGTTAGCTGCATCTCTGGGCGGGATTACAAGTTCGGCGATTGGTGACGCCGCCATGCTCTCGCGCGTGTTAGGACCAAGCATGATAAAAAGGGGATATTCCGGAGGATTCTCGGCAGCCGTCATTGGGTGCAGCTCATTAATCACGACGATGATACCCCCCGGTATCGGGCTGGTTTTATATGGCAGTATCGCCGAAGTTTCCATCGGACGGTTATTTGCGGCGGGGATGATTCCCGGTATTTTAATGACGATATTTTTAATGGTTGCGGTAGGTTTCAGGGCCAGGCAAAAAGGTTATCTTCCCGAAAGAGAAAAACGGGCATCTCTCAAAGAGATTGCGAAAACTTTCGTCGATTGCATCTGGGCTTTTCTTTTCCCGGTCATCCTGATAGCCGGATTAAGGTTCGGCCTGTTTACCCCGTCCGAAGCAGGCGCTTTCGCGTGCGCATATGCCGTTATTGTTGGCGCGATCGCCTACAAACAGTTTTCCTGGAAAAAACTGTTCCAAACACTGGAGAGCACTGTAATCGATATAGGAATGGTCATGTTACTTATCGCTTTGTCGGCGACCTTTAGTTACGGTATTGTCTGGGATCAAATACCACAACAGATGGCCCAGTTTATGCTGGGGATTTCCAATACCCCTTGGGTCGTTCTACTGATCATTATCGGTTTTTTACTCTTTGCTGGAACGGCTATGGACTCTACTGTGTTAATCCTGATGTTGACTTCGATTCTCGCTCCGGTCGCTCAGCAACTGAATATCGATCTGGTGCACTTTGGGATCATTATGGTGCTGACCCTGACCATTGGGTTATTGACCCCGCCGGAGGGAGCGGTCCTTTTTATTGTCTGCACTATATTCAAATGCTCGCTCTGGGATTTTGTCAAGGAAGGTTGGCTATTTATGTTGTCTGTTGTCGTGGTGGTACTATTTGTCATTTTCTGGCCGGATTTGGCTTTATGGCTTCCGAATCTGACATTTGGCATAGATTGATTAAGACAATCATCCTTTGTTTTATCTCGTTCCCATGCTCCTGCGTGGGAACGGGGGGAAATCCGAAATCTGCGTCTAAATTCTGAAATCCGGGGGGAATAAGTGAAGAGGCATGAAGCCATTGTAGGCATGGTCCTCCTGCTTTTTGGGATGGTAACGATTATTCTCGCATTGAGGATGCCCATCGGCACCTTCCGGATGGCAGGGACAGAATTGTTTCCCCTCTGCCAGGAAATGGATTTAAAGAAGTAACCAGGTCGAGCACTTCGGATGTTGGCGCCGTAATGTATTTAATTGCTCTGTCGGCCATATTTAGCTACGGCCTCATATGGGATAGGATTCCAGAAGTTATAGCTAATTTTTTACTTGGAATCAGCGGGGATAGTCCCTATACGTTGCTCTTTATTATAGTAATATTCCTCATTTTTGCCGGTATGTTTGTCAACGGCGCGGTACTGATCCTGATGCTTACTCCTATATTTCTTCCCATTGCCCAGCAGGTGGGTTTTGATCCCGTGCATTTTGGATTAATTTTTGTTTTAACAATTACGATGGGGAATATGACCCCGCCTGTCGGAGCGGCCATGTATGCAGGTTGTACGATCTTGGATTGTCCTTTGCAGGATTATGTTAAAGAATCATTATCCTTTTTTATAGCTACCCTGGCCACCATTATCATTTTGATTATCTTCCCGGATATTACTTTGTTTTTACCAAATTTATTATTTGGAAAATGATCCTTT
>CAZIDC010000516.1:0-2701 GCA_964537885.1 uncultured Syntrophaceae bacterium
TGGGCGATGGACTCAATAATGGATATGTTAGCCGAAGGAATCGGAATGGACCCGGTTGAACTCCGTCTGAAAAATGGACTGGAAGAAGGGGATACCTCGGCCACCGGCCAGATCATGCACAGCGTCGGGATCAAAGAGTGCATCCGCAAAGCTGCGGAAGGGATTGAATGGGGGAAAAAGACCGGTAAATACAGGGGAAAAGGGATGGGAACCCTTTATAAAATGACCCAAACCCCATCCTCTTCCTCCGCTTTTGTCAAACTGAGCGAAGACGGGTCCGTGGAGGTCCTTTCCAGCACAGTGGATATGGGACAGGGCTCCAATACGATATTAGCCCAGATTGCTGCCGAGGAATTGGGAGCGGACATTAAAAAAGTGAGGGTCGTTTCTCCGGACACGGATGTGACCCCTTTTGATCATGGAACCGCTTCCAGCCGAAGTACTTTTCACATGGGGAACGCGGTTAAAGAAGCAGCCGCCGATGCCCGGCGGCAACTTTTCGAAGTTGCTGCGGATCAATTAGAAGTCAAACCCGAAGATTTGGAGGCCAGAGGGGGTTTCCTTTTGGTTAAGGGTTCAACGGGAAAAGGCACCCCCATATCCGCCATCCGCATGGGCATCACCTACGGGAAAGGGAAGCCGATTATCGGGAGGGGAACTTTTTCGGTTCCCGAGGCCACCCCTCTGGATCGGGAGACCGGACAGGGAGCCTATCCATCGGTCTTTTGGCTCTATGGAGCCCAGGCTGCGGAGGTGGAAGTGGATCCCTTAACCGGAAAAGTAGAGGTATTGAAACTGGCCGCCGCTCATGATTTAGGCCGGGTAATCAATCCCCTTAACTGCGAGCAACAGATTGAAGGGGCAGCGGTCACCGGCGTGGGGATAGCGCTCCTGGAAGAGCTGATCATGAAGGACGGAAAGCCAGTCAACACCAACTTCCGCGACTACCGCATTCCCACGGCCATGGACGCTCCGGAAGTCGCCTCCATCTTTGTGGAGGCCGCCCATAAGGACGGCCCTTTCGGGGCCAAGGGGGTGGGAGAGCCGGCTCTGGCCCCAACTGCGCCCGCCATCGGGAACGCGATCTACAGGGCCATCGGGGTTAGAATCAAGGATCTGCCCATCACCCCGGAAAAGATCCTGAAAGCTCTGAAGGAAAAGGGTGAAAAGAAAAAATGAAGAACTTCGAATACCGGAAGGTTTCCACGCTGGAAGAAGCCTTTCATCTGCTCGCCAAGCATCAGGAGCGGGCTCGCATTCTCGCCGGGGGCACGGATCTTCTGGTAAAGATGCGCCATAAAATACTGGCCCCGGAACTTCTGATCGACCTGAAAGGGATTCCCGGACTGGATGAGATTCGCTTTGATTCCGCTAACGGTCTGCGCTTGGGGGCTCTCGTCTCCATCCATGCTCTGGAGACCTCCCCTCTCGTCAAGGAAAAATTTGGCATTATCGCGCAGAGCGCCTCCTCCCTGGGTTCCTATCAAATCCGAACCCGCGCCACCCTGGGCGGAAACTTGGGTAATGCCTCCCCTGCCGCGGACATGGTCCCGGGGTTGATCAGCCTAACGGCGAAAGCCAAAATCGCTGGCCGAAACGGAGAGCGCCTGATCCCCCTGGAAGAACTTTTCGCCGGACCGGGGAAAACCCGGCTCCAGTGTGGCGAGATCTTAACCGAAGTCCAGATACCCACTCCTCCGGCAGCGACGGGATTTCATTATGCCAAGCACAGCATCCGCAAGGCCATGGATCTGGCGGTCGTGGGGGTGGCGGTGGCCCTTTCCATCATACCCGGGAAGGACCTGTGTTCCGAGGCGAAAATCGCCCTGGGGGCGGTAAGCCCCATACCGATGAGAGCCTCTAAAGCGGAAGATTTTTTGCGAGGCCAAAAAGTGGATGAAATTTCGATCTCACGGGCTGCTTTCCTTGCGGCGGAAGAAGCCCGGCCAGTATCGGATATAAGGGCGAGCAGCGAGTACCGCAAGGAAATGGTCCGGGTTCTGACCCAGAGGACGCTGCACCAAGTTTGGAAAACCCTGGGCGGGGGGAGAACGATCCGATGAAACATGCAATTCAGGTGGCCGTAAATGGCGAATCTTGCGCGTGTTCCGTAGATCCCAGGAAAACCCTTCTGGATTTACTGCGGGAGGACCTGGAAATGACCGGCACAAAAAAAGGCTGCGACAACGGGGAATGCGGGGCTTGTACGGTCCTTTTAGACGGCCAACCCGTTAATGCCTGCTTAGTTTTAGCCGTTGAAGCCGACGGAAAAAGCGTTTTGACCATCGAGGGATTGTCAGAGGGAACAAACCTGCATCCCCTCCAGAAGGCTTTTATCGAGCACGGGGCGGTTCAGTGTGGCTACTGCTCCCCGGGGATGATCCTGAGCGCGAAGGCCCTGCTTGAGGAGAATCCGAATCCCACGGAAGGCGAGGTCAAAAAAGCGATTGCCGGGAATCTCTGCCGTTGTGGAACTTACAACAAGGTGGTCAAAGCCGTTCTGAGCGTGGCGCAAAAGGGAGGAGGAGATGCGCGGGCTGAGCGCATAAATGCTCGCTAACACCGAGGTCCCAGAATTCACAAAGGGTTCCTGTGAGCTTCTTGCAAAAGTATTTTTTTGTGGTTCGACAAGCTCACCACGAACGGGAAAACTAAATAATTTCAACCTAAGCCCGTTCACCCTGAGCCTGTCGAAGGGTAA
>CAZIDC010000517.1:0-2700 GCA_964537885.1 uncultured Syntrophaceae bacterium
TTGAATTTTTTCACAGCTTCCCTGGAGAAGGGGGCGAGGGGGGACATGATTCAAGAGGCTCAAAAAAAGGCGGGCAAAGAACGCCGGTTCGAATGCCAGAAGTGCGGGTACTGCTGTTCCCAAAGGGCCTTCCTTTACCCCAGTAGGGAAGATATCAAAAAGCTATCCGCCCATTTGAATTTATGTGAGTGTGCCTTTGCCCTTCGCTACCTTCGAGAGGTTTATGATCCCCATTCGAAAGCTTATGTAATGGCGTTCCAGACGAACACTCTAGGCGGTTCTGGGAATGGGTGCATATTCTGCCAGGACAACCTCTGCGTTATCCATGATTCTCCCCGGCTTGACCTCTGCCATGTCTTTCCATGGAACCACTTCGACTTGGAACGGGAGGAGTGGGAGGAAGGCTTCTTTTCTGCCGATTATACCTTCTGGTGTCCGGGCATCGGCCAAGGTCGCCTATGGTCTTTGGAGGAAATCCGCAAGGTAAAGAAGGCTTTCCCAAATGTAGGGGCCCAAATCCAGCGCCATTATAACCTCCCTCCTCCTCTTGGCTCCCCCAACCTCGACGCACGGCGGCCGTCGAGGTTTTCCCTGAGCATGTCCGAGGAGCGTCTGATCAACAAGCTGAGATTTCTCACCATGGAAAAAAACAGAGAAGTGGAAGATATCGTGGATGATCTCTATCACGACGGACACTTTTTCTATCATAGGAGTTCATAGAGACGAGATGAACCCAGATCCTTCCCATCCTGAAATAAAGCTGATCACCATTACGATTGAAACCCCCGATGGGCAGCTCCCACCAGCCAAGGTGGGCATTCCCGACATCCCCATGAGGCTGACCCATTTAGTGCCCCCTATGCAGCGGCTTTGCAGTGGCGTGGTGGGGTTGGCGATCCGCAGAGAAGTGAATCGGGGCGCGACCCTATCTTGCCGCAAAGGATGTGGAGTATGTTGTTGTCAACTGGTTCCGTTATCGCCGCCCGAAGCCTTCTTTCTTCTGGATTATTGCCGCACCCTGCCCTTAGAGCGGCGGAAGCAGATCGAAGAACGATTCCGAGCGGTGCGCGAGGCCATGGAAGCTGAAGGATTGGTTGAAAGACTAAAGATCATTGAAGATACGAAGGAACATAAGATTCTTGCCCGGGACTATTTTCAAATGGGAATGCCATGTCCCTTCCTTGAAGATAACTCCTGCAGCATTCACCCGCAAAGACCCTTCGCCTGCCGGGAATATAATGTCACCTCCCCCGCGGAACTCTGCTCCGACCCCCTCAACAATGGGGTGAAGGCGATCCCGATCCCTAAGAATATGACCACCGCAACCGCAAGATTGGCCGCTGAACTGTTCGGGGTGTCCCCCATGCTGGTACCCATGACCGCTGCGCTGGAATGGGCTGCCGAGCATGAAGGACTCGGCCGTCGAACCTGGCCGGGCGTCTGGCTCTTTAACCGCATGATGGAATATGCCACCGGGACCAATTTGGATAATCTTGATAAAGGAGGTTCCCCGGCAGTAGAGTAACCGCCAAAACAAAAAAAGCGTTTTTTATCTAAAAATGTTATTTTTTCAATGGATTTTTCAAATAGAAGAAATTACCTATAGCCAAGGGGTCCCATGCCCGGGCAAAAAAGCATTCGCCTCGCCAAAAAAGGCAGTGGTTCCTCCTTTCTCGATGCGGGCTTCCGCCGTTTGCAGTTAGGCCATCCCTTTCCCCCCGCGTCTCTTTGCGGAAAGGAGAGAGGGGGTATCGGGAAGGATTGCTCCCGGCCCTTTTTGGCTTCGGCGCCTGCTCTTTTGCCCGGGCAACGAGAAGGCCGGTCTAAACGACCAACTAAATTGGAGATCATCTGAAAATAATTATCTGTGTTTATCTGCGATAATCTGCGTCCTATTAAATTTAATCCGGAGATTATAAAATGAAAAAAACGATATGGCTGACTTCGCTGATTCGTTCTGAAGAAACCGTTAAAAAATTAATCTCGCAATTGAAAACTTATGGCCTGGAGGTCAAGGGGCATTTTTGGGAGGAAGGTCTGGAAAAAATGGACTGGATGAACGTCAGGGAAGAACTGATCAAGCCCGATGTCGGACTCTGGCTCATTTTGGCCACGGGCGAGAGTTTTCTGGCTCCTGCCGTCCGTTACGGTCTCTCGCTCCTGAACATTGCCGTGCAGGCCCAACGGGGTCTCTCGTTCCCCCTTGTTATCCTCTTGAGTCAAGGAGCCCCTCCGTCATTTGACGCTCTGCCAACCCCACTCAGGGGCGCTGATTTTTTATCCCTCACCGACCCGGGGATGGCCGCCAAATTAGTGGCTAAAGTTCATGCCCGGGTTAAGGACACTTCTTCAGGATACCGGCTGGATCTGTACGGGAATCCGCAGATCGGCCAGTGGTTTGAGGTCGGGCCGCGGAATTCCTCCTGGCCGGGAGCTATGTTCGGGATCACTGGGGGTGAGATCGTTTTTCATGCTGTGGGGCCGAAAGGAAGTCTTCCGAGCCATTCTGTACTGAATTATCCCATGAAGGGTTTAAAGTTGTCCTTGGTGGGGAAAGAATATGTTGCCTGGGCCGTCAAGAATGATCTCGGGCCGGGGGATTCTTATTTTGTCAAAATAAAGGGCTTCCCCGAATCCATCGTTTTTAGCCCCTACTCGACCGGTGAGGAAGCGGAAGTCTATATGGTCAAGATAAATTGA
>CAZIDC010000518.1:0-2695 GCA_964537885.1 uncultured Syntrophaceae bacterium
CCCGGGGTACAAGCTCACACTCGCAGAGGATTTCTTCGGCTCCCCGGGAGGGTGCCGATTTAAAAATCCTCTGCAGTCGATACCCTAAGTCGTGAAACGAGTATTGCTCTGGAAAGGGAAGGGGCCTGTCGGCGGTTGAGCAGTAAGTTTTCTTGCCCATTTTTTGGCAAAGTGCATCCACGGTCCTCTCCGCCATCAGCCGGTAAGTCGTAAGCTTGCCGCCAACGATCGAAAAGAATCCCTTAATCCCATCCGTCTCTCCGTGGTCCACCAGCAGGAAATCGCGGCTTATCTTGCGGCTATCCTCATCTGCCTCCCGCGCCCCCATGAGCGGCCTGACGCCGGCATAAGCCCGGATGGCCCGGGTGGAGCTGGCCTGCGGAACCATTTTCTCTCCCTCGGAAAGGAGCAAGTCCACTTCGGCTTCATCGGCTGCCGGGTCGTCAATCGCCTCGATAACCTGCGACGTCGTCCCGAGGATCAGGGCCGGGCCGTGAGGGACGAAGATATCGCCACTTCCGGGGGGGCGGCAGCGGTTGATCACCGAGTTCACCAGCCGCTGGCTGAAGACTACGAGGGTGCCCTTGGAGAAAACGATCTCCAGCGAGGCCCCGGCCATCCGGGCGACCCTCCCTGCCCAAACCCCCGCCGCATTAACGACGAAACGACAGTTGATCTGGAAATCTTCTTCGGTCCTGGGATCGATCGCCCGAAGGCCATGGATGTTTCCACCGTCGGTTGATACGGCAACGACTTGGCGGTGAGGAAAAAACTTGGCCCCCAGCCGCTCGGCCTCCTCCACGTTGGAGCGGATGAGGCGGAAAGGATCGATGGCCGCATCGGGCACGGCGATGGCTCTTTTGACCTGGGGGGAAAGGGCGGGCTCTTGCAGCAGGACCTCGGACACGGGGATTTCTTGCGCTGGAAGTCCCAGGTTCTCGCAGGCCTCCAGCAGTTCATCGGGGTAATCCGGCGGGTCTTGGTTCAGGGAGAGGAAGAATCCTCCGGTCTCCTCAAGGCACGGGGATGCAATTTTTTTCAGGATGCGGTTTTCAGCAATACATTCCTGAGCAGAATCCGGATCGCGGACTGCATACCTTGCGCCGCTGTGCAGGAGGCCGTGATTTCTTCCCGAAGTCCCGCTGGTAAGCTCGTCCTTTTCCAGGAGTATGGCATCGATACCGCGCAAGGCAAGATCGCGGAGCACCCCCGCTCCCGTCGCTCCCCCACCGATTACCACCACTTCTGTTTTCATATTTATTTTATTATCTCGGCCACGCTTTCCCATACATAGTCGGGTTGAATGCTGGAATGCTGCAGGAGTTCCCGGGTGGTCACCCCTGTAAAGACCAGGGCCGTAGCCATCCCCGCTTTTTTCCCCATGGCCATGTCGGTCTCCAGCCGGTCACCCACGAGAAGGCAATCCAGCGGGCGAAGGCCCATTGTATCCACGGCAACCTGGATCATGATGTCGGAGGGTTTGCCAACGATGGTTTCAACCTTTTTCCCCGTTGCTCCTTCTATGGCTCCGATCATGGCCGCGCAATCCGGGATCTCCCCTCCTTCCACGGGGCAGGTGCGGTCCGGATTGGTGGCTACGAAGTGGGATCCTTTTTTTATCGCCTGGAGGGCAATGTTCAGTTTCCGGTAATCGAAGGTCCGGTCGAAGGAGGCGATGACCCATTGCACTTCTCCCGGGTCCTCGCTGATGCGGAATCCCTCGCGGCTCATCTCCGCAATAAGGGGGGGCTCCCCGACGACAAAGAGGGTCGCTCCCGGTGCCTTCTTAGAGAGCCATCGGGCCATAACCAGGGAAGAGTTGATTACTTCCGCAGGCTCGGTAGGGACTCCCAGGCGGGTGAGTTTGGCCGCGTAATCCGCCCGGGTCTGGAGGGGTTTATTGGAAAGATAAACGATCTTTTTGCCGAGGGTTTTTAATTTGGCAATCGTCTCTTTCGCTCCCGGAATAAGGTTCTCCCCACGATAAATCGTGCCGTCGAGGTCGAAGATGTAGCCGGAATAATTTAAAACCCCCACGGGTAGATATCCTTATCAATGCCTTTATGGCCCATGAAGCGGTTGGTTCAATGTATTTGGGTAATGGATTAATTGTCAATAAAAATATTTCCCTCACCCCGAAGCCCTGAAGAAAAACGGGATTTTCTGCCAGATCATCAACCCCGCCTCTTTTCTGGAGATCGCCCCGTGACTCCCCGCGAAAGGGTCAGCCCGGGTCGCTGCCTGAGGTGAGGCAATTGTAACAAAGTATTCTCCAAATAAACTTGTGATTGCGGCATTGGATCCGACCTGGATCGTATCACGCCCTCAGGGGGTTGTATGAATCCTCTTGCGCGATAGAAACCATGAAAAAAAGATTGAATTAAAGCCTTTTGGATGGGTGAATAGAACCTAAATTGAGCGATTTTATTAAACCACAGAGAATGCAGAGAATAGTTTCATATTTAAAATACAAAATAAAATCAGTTTCTTCTCTGTGCTCTCGTGTAATAAATACGTCAGCCAAAATATTGTATTGTGATCACTTAATGAGTGCCCAGAGTAAAGCAAAGAAAAGGGGGTATTCCTTTGTTTTACCTCAAATTTCCTCTGTGCCCTCTGTGGTGAATCGTCTTTTTTAGGTAGAAGTAAACTTACTTTTATTTATATAGCAATGATCTACCACGATTCTGTGGAA
>CAZIDC010000519.1:0-2691 GCA_964537885.1 uncultured Syntrophaceae bacterium
TCGGGCGGGGAGCCGCGGGAGGTCTACAGGTTCGAGTATGAAAGCGGAACCGTCATAACCCCGGCCTGGAGCGCCGATGGACGCTATATCTATTTCCCTTGGCCGCGGGATCCCCAAACAAACATCGCTGACCTTTACCGGGTCTCCCGGGACGGCGGAGAGGCGGAGAGGATCGACGTGGGCATGCGTTTTATTCGGGGCCTGACCGTCCGTCCCGACGGACAGCGCATCGCTTTTTACTCCTCGGGGGATAAACTCCCACAATCCCAGGTCTGGGTCATGGAAAACTTCCTACCAAAAGCAAAATAGCCTGCATAATAATTGGGGACGGTCAAGTTCTGAAGTTCTGGGAAGTTCTGGGGACGCTTATCTTAATTCCAGTAGCAGGGATTGTATGCAAAATGAGAATTAAGGTAAGTGTCCCCAGAATTCCCTAATATCCGGACTGCTCTCCTGAGGGGAAGAAGATCGTCTATTCCAAATTGATGAAGGCAACCTATGAATTTTGGCTGATTGAAAATTTCCTGCCTGCGGACAAGACGAAAAAGTAGGCGCCGCCGCCGGCGATAAATAGGGCGGACTCGTCGTTATTTCTTCTCCTTAATGAGGTCCTCCACCTTGACCTCCCAGATCGTCTCGCTCGGACGGGCTTTGACCCATCCCTCGGTGACATAGGAAATCCACTTGCCGTCTGGAGAGGGGTAGATCCAATGCTTCTCGTCGGGATCGTCAGAGGCCAACCCGGTCAGCCCCCCGCCGGAGGGAGAAACTAGAAAGATTCGATTGGTCCAACCATCCGAAGTCATGAAGGCGAGTTTCTTACCGCCCGGGATCCAGCACAGCCCCAAGGCGCTTGGAGGGTCTCCTCTCAGACCTTCCTTTTTGAGGTCCGGTTGACGTTTTTTCGACCTGTTTCCTCCTTCCGGGCGGGGACTCTTTCCTTTCTTTCAGGAAGACGCGTTCATATCTGCCACGATGGCCCCTTTCCGCTGTCTTCAACTCAATTTGACAAGGGGCGACTTCCTGATTTACCATCGCCAACGATGGGATGAGGCAAAATCGGTGCCATGAACGCTCATTCAGCCAGCCCAGCAGAAAAGGAACTTCCTATTAATAAAACTATATTTGACAGATAATCAGATAATATGCTATTTATAATAGCATGATTCCCAGGCCGTTCTGGCTCAGCCGAATCCAAGATTCGTGGGGTGAAGCTCCTATCGTCTGGATCGCCGGCGTCCGACGGGTCGGCAAATCGACTCTCGCCCTGAGCCTGGGCTCAGAACGGGCCAGATATGTCAATTGCGATCTCCCGATTGTCGAGGATCTTGTTAAGGATCCCGAGTTCTTTTTTAAGAACTGCGAACAGCCGGTCATCATTTTTGACGAAATCCACCAGCTCAAAGACCCAGCTCGCCTCCTCAAGGTCGGGGCCGATATTTTCCCTCATCTTAAGCTGCTGGCCACGGGCTCATCGACGCTTGCAGCCAGCCGGAAATTCAGTGATACGCTGGCCGGCCGCAAGCGGAACATCCATCTTACACCCGTTCTCTGGGATGAGCTCTCCGCTTTCGGCAATGCAACCTTGCTCCGGCGTCTTTACCACGGAGGGCTGCCAGAGCCGCTTCTTTCAGAGGCCAAGAAGCCCGGGTTCTACCGGGAGTGGATGGATTCCTTTTTTTCCCGCGATATCCAAAGGCTTTTTGCTTTTCGCGATCCCGACAAGTTCAACGCCCTGTTTGAATTTATCATGAAACAGAGCGGCGGCCTACTGGAGATCACCCGTACGGCGGGCGCACTCGGCATCAGCCGGCCGACCGTCGAATCGCACCTCCGGGCCCTAGAGGCCACTCATGCCGTCACTCTGCTGAGACCCTTTTTCGGCGGAGGTCAAAGAGAGATCATCAAAATGCCCAAGGTTTATGCCTTCGATACCGGGTTCGTGAGCTTCAGCCGGGGATGGGATCCACTCAGGCCGGAGGATTATGGGCATTTATGGGAGCACCTGGTACTTGAATATCTCCAAGCCCATGCCCATGTCTGGAGGATTCAGTACTGGCGGGATACAGCGGGACGCGAGGTCGATTTTGTCATCGCGTGGGGCCGGGATGAGGTCGAGGCCATCGAATGCAAGTGGGATCCGATGCAATTCGACGCGGCTTCGCTGAAGGTCTTCAGATCTTATTATCCCAAGGGGAAGAATTTTGTCTTGAGCCCCATGTCGGGGCCGGGCTATCCGAAATTAGTTGGCGGTCTTGAGGTTTTCATGTGTCCTCCTGAAGGTTGGCAGAAAGAGCACGGACGAGTTGCGAAGCCTCCAGTTTGACGCCCCGAATTTGTTCCCGAAGTGCCGGATCGACAATCCCGAAACCGTGAAGTTTTGCGGAGAATGCGGGGCTCCGCTGACTCCGGCGCAGGGACCTGCCGCCTCACCAAAGCCTGCAGATTTTCCCAGACCCGGCGGGATGGGGAGGGTCTACAAGGTTCTTCACACAAAGATCCAGGAAAAAGTAGCGCTGAAGCTCATCAACCCGTATGTCTCCCTGGACCCGGAGACGATCGAGCGGTTTTCGAACGAGCTGAAGCTCGCCCGGAAGGTCCGGTGATGGCCGCCGAGACCGGTTAGGCCGATTTTTATGATGCTGAAAATTAGCCTTGACTTTTTTCTATGATTATAGAAAATAGTCATAT
>CAZIDC010000520.1:0-2687 GCA_964537885.1 uncultured Syntrophaceae bacterium
TCTTCCGCCTTACGTTTTTTCAGTCCGCATTCAGGTAGTCAGCCGGCGGTAGATTTTGGGAAGCTCGCGGGGGAGCGCGGCGGTCTCCTCGATGACCAAGTAGCGCGATGGCTGGCACATTTGGCGCAAGTAATCATGGCCGGCGCGGTCGACGGTGATGCAGAAGGTGTGGATATTTTTGCGGGCCGCCTCTTCCAGGGCCATCATGGTGTCCTTCAGCGCATACTCCTTTTCACTCCGGTCTTCCCCGTAATCATAATCCTGGGGGTAGCCGTCGCTGATCAGAATGAGGTTCTTAATCTTGGACTCGCGCCCGGATATCTTTTCCACGGCATGACGGATGGCCGGCCCCATGCGCGTTGATCTCTGGGGTTTAATCCCCTCGATGCGCCCCTTGACCTCTTCTCCATACCCTTCCAGGAAATCCTTGATGGTGTAAAACTCCACTTCTTTCCGGCCATAGCCCGAGAAGCCGAAAATCGAGTATTCATCCCCGATCTCTTTCAAGGCCTCGGCCATGATGATCAACGCCTCTTTTTGAATGTCGATCACTTTTTTTTCTTCGCAAGGCGACGGAGAGGAAATCGCTTCCCGGTTTTTATCCTTGAGCCGCTCATCCGTTGAGGCGCTCATGTCTAAAAGGAAAAGCGTGGAGAAATCCCGCTCCTTGCGGTTTTTCTCGACGTAGATTTTCTCCGAAGGAGAATGACCGGCCCGGCGGTCGATGAGCGCCTCAATCGCGGCGTTGAGATCGATTTCTTCCCCTCTTTCGAGATGGGGAATTTTTTTGAATCGTTCTGGTTTGAGCATTTGGAACTGCCGGCGCACTTCCGCTATCAGGTCGGCATAATTCTCCAGCGTTCTGCTCACAAAATCAGAAGAACCTTGCTCCATCCCCTTCTCTTTTAGGCGGCACCATTTCACCCGGTAGTCGCCGATCCGGTAATCCCATTCATCATAGTAGTAACTGCCTTCCCCTGTCTCTCCCTCCAATTGGGAGACTAAAGACTGCATCTCCGATTGCAGCTCCGGCCTAACTTTTCCGGCCCCTTTCTGGCCCGGGGAGATTAAATTCTTAAAGTCCTTCAGGTCGGTAAGGAAGAGGCCCTGAAATCCAATATCCTCATCGTCCTGGAGAGCTTGCACTTCAACTTCTAAACCCTTTTCCAGAAGCTCTTTCAGGGCTTCCGCGGAAAGGGGAGCGCCCATTTCTCTTCGGTTCAGCAAATCCTTGATTTCCCGCAGGCGCAGCTTCTTGCGCACAAGCTCGGGCCGCAACTCCCCCCAATGCGGTAAAGGAACCGGGCTGTTGTAGGGTTCTTCCCCCGGGGCCAGCCGGGGAGCGAAGTCCATGGACGTGGATTCAAAAATAGACGGGACTAAAGGGGAAAAGTCTTCTCCATGAGGTCCCGGTTGAATAGGGACGATTCGTCTGTTCGGCAACGCACTCAGCCAGCGGTAAAGGACGACCGCGGCCCGGGCGGAGTCCTCGACGGCCGCTCCTTCCTTGATAAGAGGGTTGATTAAGGCGGTCAACTCTTCAGCGTGAGGCAAGACCGGCCGGGGAAGGCCGGCCGGGGTTTCGCCGAAAACGATCATTCGCAGGACGGCTTCCAGCACGGCCTCCTTAAGGGGCAGGGATTGAATCGACGGCCTTCTCTCCCGAGTTACCTGGAGAAAACGGTCCATTTCCTTCCTCAGCCCGCGATATTCTCTCCTGAGAGAATGATGCACTCTGGCCCCTTCGAGGAGATGGAAAAGGTCTTGGGCCAGTTTCTTTTGGGGAAAAAGTTGAAAATAGGCCTCCAGCGGGGCGACCGGGTTTCCCTTATCGGAAATTCCCCGCAGGCCGGCTCGCCAAAGTTCCGGGGGAAAGAGGTCATGGACCGACGACAGCTTGAAGGTAAAAGTCCCAAATTCCATATACCCGGCCTGGTGGGCCGTTGCCAGTTTAAAAGCCGAAAAATTAAGGGCTGCGGAAGAAAAATCCCTAAAAACCGGGGGCAAGAAAATGGCCTCGCCGTCGGTGCAGGGAAGTGGGCCAAGGGGGTGGGGAATCCCTCGCTTCCGATCCGGCAATGGTCTTACCGCTAAATTTCTCCCGGTGAGGGCCTGGGCATAGAGCTTGAGGGGACGGGTCACTTCGGCGAGGGAAACGGCCGACCCCGGGTCCTGCATTCTTTCCCGGGAACGCTTCGATTCAAGTCCATAATACGCCAAGGCCTCGGGAAGCGATTGGGAAATAAGAGAAAATCCCCCTTCGAACCAGGAAGATAATTTTTCGTCGGCAACTTCATTTTTTATGCGCGGCAGGCCGAGAAAATATTTAAAGGATACGGACCAGTCTTCTGAGGCCAGGCGCAGGCCAAGTTTAAGAAAGAGCAATCGTTGGTTTTCCGGGACGGCTTCGAGGATGTCCGCGCTTTTTTCCAAAAATTCTATGAGCGTCTCCCGCGATTGAGAGGCGAAAATTTCCGACCAGCGGAGGAAGGTGGATCGGCAGGAAGGATCGATTAAGGAGAGGGCCTGGGGGGCGATGCGCAGGAAGGTCACGGCTATCTTGCTCGACCTCTCGGCGACCACCCGGCCGATCTTCAGAAGGCCGGCCCTTTCTTGACCCTCAAGCGCCGGAAGAAAGCTCTGAGCGCTGGCCAACGCCCCTTCGACTTTTTCAATGTCCCAGCGAA
>CAZIDC010000521.1:0-2683 GCA_964537885.1 uncultured Syntrophaceae bacterium
CCCTCGCCCACGACGTAAACCAGGGCGTCGCGGTGGAAACGGCCCACTGGAAATTCGCGCATCTGCCCGTATCCGCCATGGATCTGCATGGCCTCGCGGGAGACGCGCACGGCCACTTCCGAGGCCAAAAGCTTGGCCATGGAGGCCTCCCGGATGGGATTTTCCCCCTGGTCCATCAGCCAGGCCGCCCGCAGAACAAGGAGCCTGGCGGCCTCGATCTCCGTGGCCATGTCCGCTAATTTGAAGGCGATGGCTTGAAACTGGGCAATGGGTCTTCGGAATTGAACCCGTTCCTTGGAATATTTTAACGCCGCTTCGTAAGCCCCCTGGGCCATACCCACGCAATTCCCGGCCACCCCGATGCGCCCTTCGTTCAAGGTCTCCATCACGCGGTAAAAGCTTCCCTCTTCGCCAATCAAGTTCTCCTTGGGGATGCGGCAATCTTCCAAAAGAAGCTCGGCCGTCTCCGAAGAACGTATGCCTTCTTTTTTTAGCTTCCGGGTGACGATGAAACCAGGAGTCCCTTTCTCCACTAAAAAGATACTGATCCCGCGGTATCCCCGGGTTTTGTCCGTGTAGGCCACTAAGGTAAGAAAATCACAAATATTGCCATTGGTGATAAAGATCTTCCGGCCGTTGATCCGGTAAAAATCCCCTTCCCGGCGGGCGGTCGTCTCGATGGCTTTTACATCGCTGCCGGCATTGGGCTCGGTCAAGCCGAAGGCAAAAATCTTCTCCCCGCGGATGGCGGGAACAAGATAATTTTGCTTTTGCTCTTCGCTTCCCCAGTGATAGACCGGAAATGTCCCCAGGTGGGAATGGGCTGAGCAGGAGGAGGCGATCCCCTGGGAAACTCGGGAAAGCTCTTCCCGCATGAGGACTTCCGCAACCTTATCAATTCCCGCCCCTCCGTATTTCTCCGCATAACGCGGGCAAAGATATCCTAATTTCCCCATTTCGGGGAAAAGTTTAAGAGGAAAGGTTTCCGTCTCTTCGGCTTCCTCCACCAGGGGAGCAATCTCCGTCTCGGCAAATTTACGAAAGGTCTCCTTGAAAATGCGCTGCTCTTCGTTTAGAAAGAAATCCATGGATCTTTCATTCCTTTGCTGGGGGAGCTGCCGCAACCATCTCGCGCAGCTCCCGCTTTAAAACCTTGCGGTTCGGGTTGCGGGGAAACTCTTCCAGGAATTTTACGGATTTAATGGCCTTGTAAGCCGCCAGATTATCCCGGCAAAACTGGATCAATTCCTCTTCTGTTACCGGATGATTTGACCTCCGGATGACGAAGGCGAAGGGGCTTTCTCCGCGCTTGGGATCGGGTACGCCGACAACGGCGGCCTCCAGGACCCCTGGATGGGTGTGCAGAAGCTCTTCAATCTCCCGCGGATAGACATTATAGCCGCTGCAAATGATCATGTCTTTCTTCCGGTCGAGGATGAAGAGGTAGCCGTCCTCATCCATCTTGCCCAGGTCGCCCGTATGCAACCAGCCGCTTTTCAAGGTTTCGGCCGTGGCCTCGGGGTTGTTATAATAACCTTTCATCACCGCCGGGCCGCGAATGACGATCTCGCCGATCTGGCCGGCGGGAACTTCCCGGTCGTCCTCATCAAAAACTTTCACCTGAAGTCCGGGAAGGGGAAGCCCCACGGAGCCTGGCTTCCGGACTCCAAAGAAGGGATTGGCCGTGGCCGCGGTGGTTACCTCGGTCAAGCCGTAGGCCTCCACCATGGGAATTTTAAACTTTTTTTCGAACCGGCGCAGGACCTCAACGGGTAAGGGAGCACTCCCGGACGTCGCCATCTTCCAAGTGGAAAGGTCGTACCGGGAGGTTCGGGAATCGTTCACGAGCAGGTAGTGGAGCGCCGGCGCCCCGCTGATCAGGGTCGCCCGGTATTTCTCATTGGCTTTCAAAAATTCTTCAAAGTCGAGCTTGGCCTGGATAACAGCGGTCGCGCCCAGAAGGACGACCGCCAGCAGGTTTCCGGTCAACCCCATGGCGTGGAAGAGAGGAGTGACCGATACCCGGATCATCCCTTCGTCGAGGTGCAGGGCGGTGATGATGTCTTGCACGTTGGAATAAAAATTGGCATGGGTGATCATGGCCCCTTTGGGGTAGCCGGTGGTCCCGGAGGTGTAGATCAGGGTGGCCACATCGTCCGGGGCGCATTCGCAGGTCATTTTCCCCGCAGGTCTTTCTTGCAAAAGACCTTCAAAACACTGGAAGCCGGGCCGGGGCTGCTTTTCGATCAGGATCACATTTTTCAATGATGTGAGGTCCGGGCGGATGGATTGGACGATTTCAACCTGGCTCGGGTGAACAATGGCCGTATTTACCTCTGCGTTGCCCAGGATGTAGCTGGATTCCCGGGCCTTGAGCATGATGTTGATGGGCACCACTGCCGCGCCAAGCTTTACGGCCGCAAACCAAGCGATGATGAACTCCAGGCTGCTGGGGGAGAAAATCGCGACCCGGTCTCCTCTCTGAACGCCGCTTTTTTGCAGACCCAGAGCACAGGACTCACTCCTTTCCTGCAAAGCCCCGTAGGTGGTTCCCCGGTCGTCGAAATAGAAAGCCACCTTGTCCGGCAATCGCTGGGCGGTTTTATCCAGAATGGCAGCGATATTCATCGATTTCTCCCCAAAGGATAAATTTTCTAACCGCCGAGCCCGCAGAGTACGCCGA
>CAZIDC010000522.1:0-2677 GCA_964537885.1 uncultured Syntrophaceae bacterium
GAAAAGGAAATCCTCGGGATGCCGGCCTATCCGAGGTTAAAAGATGTCCCCGGTGAGATTGACCTGGTTATCCTGGTTGTTCCGGCATCCGAGGCGATATCGGCTATAAAAACCTGCCAAATGAAGGGTGTGCGGGGTGTGGTAATGATCACAGCCGGCTTCCGGGAGATTGAAGGCCCGGAAGGGGCAAGACTTCAGGAAGAGATGGCCGAAGTGGCCAACCAGGGCGGGATTAAGATCATCGGGCCCAACACCTTCGGGATGGTCAACGTCCACGCCCGTTTGAATGCGTCTTTTACCCCGATTTTTTCCCGCCTGAAGCCCGGCCCGATCGCGGTGATTAGCCAGAGTGGGGGAGTCGCGCATCTCATCGCCTACCAGGCTATCGATGAAGGAGTGGGATTGAGCAAGGTGGTCGGGCTGGGTAATCGCTGCAACGTGGAATTTGCCGACCTTCTGCCCTTTCTGAAGGATGATCCGGAAACAGAAGGCATCATTATTTTCATCGAGGGTCTGGATGATCCCCGGACCATGGTTGCGGCCATAAAAAAAGTCATTCTTAGGAAACCGGTGGTAGCCATGAAGGCAGGCCAGTTTGCGGCCTCGATGAAAGCGGCCCGGTCCCATACCGGGTCAATGGCTGGACGCTATGAGATTTACGAAGCTTCTCTGAAACAGGCCGGAGCGATCGTGGTTCGAGAACCGATGGATTTGCTTGATGCGGCTAAGATTTTAACGATGGTTAAACCCCTTAGCGGTGGAAACGTCGCTATAATGTCATTTCAAGCTGGCCCGGGTATCCTGCTGACGGATGCAGTCTCCCGCCACGGATTGTCCATGGCCTCCTTCTCCGGGCGGACTCAAGAAGAATTGAACAAATTTCTGCCACCCCTGGCCATACGCACCAATCCGGTTGATATGGCTTTTGCCCGAAATGAGCAGGTTTTTGAAGAATCCGTTCGGTTGATTTTGAAAGATGAAAACGTGGATGGACTGGTAATTTTTCTCCTGCACCACCCTTTTATGACACCGAGGCGGATCGCGGGCCCGCTGCTCCGGCAGAAGCAGCTTTCGCCAAAACCCATTGTCCTCGGCGCGAATTCTCCCCGCGGGTTCATTGAAGGAGAAATCGCCGAGTTGGAAGCAAAAGGAATCCCGGTTTATCCGCTTCCGGAGCGGGCCATCAAGGCACTGAAAGGGCTGGTTGAGTATGGCAAGGTGGTCAAAAAAGCAAGTTGTGAAAAGTGAGGAGTAAGTGGTAGCAGTTTAGAAAAGGAGGAAATATTTCTCCTCCCTTTGTAAAAGGGAGGTGGGGAGGGATTTCTGGTCCGCCTTGGGCGGATTAAACCGTTTAACAGGAGAAGAAATGAGGGCATTAGAAGGGATTAAAATATTGGACCTATCCCGGCTTTTCCCGGGGCCTTACTGCTCGATGATTTTAGCGGACCTGGGCGCGGACGTGCTCAGGATTGAAGACCGGCGATTCGAAGGGGAAGGGCCTGGAATGCCGACGGTCATGCGCAACAAGCGGCACATGACCTTGAACCTGAAACATCCAAAAGGCAGAGAGATATTTTACCGCCTGGCCAGGGAGGCGGATGTAGTCCTCGAGGGATTCCGCCCCGCAGTCGTGGAGCGCCTGGAAATAGATTACGCCCGCTTGAAAACAATGAACGAAAAGTTAATTTATTGCTCGGTTACGGGTTATGGTCAGGACGGCCCTTATAAAGACATGGTTGGTCATGATATCAATTATTTGAGCTTCGGCGGGGTCCTGGGCCTTACGGGAGAACCGGGGAGGAAGCCGGTCATCCCGCCGATCCAGGTAGCTGACATGGCCGCCGGCGGGATGTATGCGGCTATGGGGGTCATGGCCGCCCTAATCGTTCGCCAGAAAACCGGAAAAGGGCAATACATCGACATCTCCATGCTGGACGGCATCATTGCCATGCTGCCTTTCCTTGTCAGCCTGTTTTGGGGACAGGGGATGAATCTCCAGCGAGGGGACACCCTGCTGAGCGGCCGCTATCCTTGCTATAACGTTTATGAGACCAAAGACGGAGAGTTCATCTCGATCGGAGCCTTGGAACATCGCTTCTGGGTAGTCCTGTGCCAAAAACTTGGGCGAGAGGATTATATAGCCCATCAGTTCGATGAAGGAGAGAAAAGGGCGGAAATTTTTCAATTCCTGCGCCAGACCTTTCTCGGGAAGACCCGCGAGGAATGGATGAAAGAATTAAAAGACCTTGACGTTTGCATCGGAAAGGTTCTTCGTCTTGAAGAAGCTCTGAACGATCCCCAGGTAACCTATCGCAAGATGGCTGTTGAGTTTTCCGACTCCCAGAAAGGGAGGATGAAACTACTGGCCTCCCCCATCAAGCTTTCCGAGACTCCGCCGGATATCCGGTTGGCCCCGGCCCATTTTGGGGAGCATACGGTGGACGTGCTTAAGGAGCTTGGTTACGAGGACTTAGAAATCGAAGGCTTGAAAAGAGAAGATGTGATTTAATAAAAACCAACCAAATCTTAACGATTATAAATAGGAGTGCTTTTCGTTGATTTTTTTGGGTCCTTTAAAAACGTGCGAATTTCCGATAGGCAGAGTTGGGGGCAGGGATCGGGCGAAGTCTAAAAAAGTCTTGACTTTTTTAGACTTCGGTCTAAAATATGTCTATGC
>CAZIDC010000523.1:0-2662 GCA_964537885.1 uncultured Syntrophaceae bacterium
AGCATTCGCTTATCGCAGCGCAACCCCCTTGGGTTAGGTCCCGACCAGCTCGGACCGGGAAATCCACATATTTAATATCGTCCCGTTGGTCTGAGCGGCATGATCCAGCTTGCCGTAGGACTTGATCGCTGCGGTCGGTCCTTCTTTATCGGTATGCTGCTCCGCAGAGATCGTATCGGCCAGGGGGACGCCGGCCTTTTTGCCGTTGGGTTGCGCCCAGGTTTTCTTGCCGAAGCTTACGTTGGCCGCAACCATTTGAATGGAAGGATCCATATAATGACCGAGATAAGTCTTATATTTTTTGGTCTCGCGGGCGTAGAAGTCCAGGACTTCACGCGCCAAAGAGTCCGGCCCGTCCAGGTCGTTGCCGTATTTGGGCGCATTTCTCAGCTTTTCCCTCAAGAGTTCATAGCCCTCGAAATTGGCGTCGATGGCCGTTAAGAGTTCGTCCATGGTGATCTCTTTGCTCTCATAAACCATCGTCTTGATATTGTACAGGGAGTTGGCCACATCGGCTGTGCCCAAAACAGCCATGACAGGGCCTACGGTAACCGGAGCTCCTCCTTCTTCCACGTCGAGCCCCTTCTCCATTGTCCCCTTCGTCAGGATGGTGTAAACCGGCTTGAAATGTTCCTCGGAGCGGATCTTTTCGGCCACGATCATGTGAGCGTGGGACTCCTTGATCGCAAAGGCCAGTTGAGTTCTGAAGGCGGCGAAAAACTCTTCAAAGGTTTTGAAATCTCGAGGATCGCCCGTCTTGGGGCCGCACTGCATCCCGGCCCCCCAGCCCGGGGCGCCTTTTGGTTTTATCCCGTTGTTCAGCACCAAACTCATCACGGCGCACATGTTGAGCATGGCGCTGTCCGTGTGGCCGTACTGCATACCCTGAACCCCGGGTTCAACGCAACCGATATAGGCCCCATATTCACGTATTTGTTCGAAGGAGTACTTGCTCCGGCCGCTGAGCCCGGCGGCGCGGCCCATGAGCTGCTGCCAGAGGGTTTCACAGTTAAAGAAACTGGGATGTCCCATGCCCATGGCGGCAAGCATGACTGCCTCATACAGCAGATTATCCGGAGTCTTCGGATGAAGCAGCAGGGAGACCGAAGGCGACGTTGTGTGAACTTCCCGCAGGGCCTGAATGGATAAGTAGCTTACGTTGTTGGACGCGTCGTTGCCATTCCGGTCCACCCCCCCCACGTCGAGCTGCTGGAAACGGAAATAGCCGCGGCCATTAATCGCCAATTGGGTGGGGGTTACGTCCACGATGTTCGTCAACTTGATGTAGAATTCCTCCAGCATTTCCCTGGCTAAATCTTCAGTTAGGCGTCCCGCTTCAACATCGGCCTTGTATAAAGGATACATATACTGGTCAAAACGACCCAGGCTGTTCGAGGGGCCGGTGCCATCGATACTCAACAGCAACTGGACAAACCACACCGCTTGGAGACCCTCATAAAAAGTCTGGGGTGGACTCCAAGGGACCCGGCTCAACATGGCGGCGGCTTCTTCCAGCTCCTTCTTGCGGACCGGGTTTTTTTCCGCCTGGGCCTTTTGGGCGGCTCCCCCGGCGTATCGCCCGCCGAGCGTCTGGATGGCCTTAAGGACAGCCCCCAGGCCTTCAAAAAAATCCTTTTGGTCGATCGACTCGGGGTCATTGGGGTCCAAGTCCCCCAGCAACCTTTGGGCTTTCTCGTAATAGCCCTTGAAGCCGATCTGGAAGAGGCCCGGAAAATCCGGCAGGAAATGAGAGCCGGCGTTGTGGAGATAGTTGCCGACGTAGGCGATCCCGCTTTCCTGCATTTTTTCAGGAAAAGGAACCCGCTTGGCCCACTTGGCGACGCAAGTTCTCGGCGCCCAGAAGGGCAGATGAACCTCTCTCAGTTCTTTCTTGTCCTCTTCATCGATCTCGAAGGGGTCGTACGTTCGAGTCGGAATAATATCCAGCTCCTCGGTCATCCAGTGGGCGTGTTGTTCAATGGAAATGTTTTCCGTTCGGGGTTTCTTCCCCTGCCAGCCCAGAATTCTCTCGTGGTCATAGATCACGACCGGGAGGGTGGCAATCGTTTCCGCCATGGCCAAATACATCTTTCTTTTCTCGCTGCACCCCTCCATTTCTTTGTAGATTTTGGTGAAGCAGCGCGTCCGGTGGAGATCCAAAGAGGGCCGAAAGGAATGGAGCAATCGATTGAGTTTCCGAATCCGCTCAGTGCCCCCTACTTCAGCCGTCTTACTGTCCCTCCATTCCATGGCGATCTTCGTGCCAATCTTCCGAATCGGTTCCAGTTCCGCCATCATCTACCTCCAAGCCAAAGCAAAATCAATCTATGGAAAAAGCCCTGCAAGTTAATCCCAAACTCCAGAATCCTTCACCCTTAATCGATCTTCAGGCAATCTGATTTTTGGAGTTTTACAAGAGCCTCAGAGATAAAATAATTTTACACCTTTGAACATTTTTGTCAATGTAGCCGTAAGGCATGCTCCCGGGAGATTCATCCTCTCCACCCTCACCCTCCCCGAAGCTGTGAAAAAATTGGGGTAGGGGGAAAGGAGAGACTTAACTCATGTCCAGGGGCCAGAAAAATTCGCTTGCCAAAATGATGTGGCGCTCTCCTCGTTGCCGAAAGTGGACTCAAATTCGGTTAGACCCGAAGGCCAATCC
>CAZIDC010000524.1:0-2662 GCA_964537885.1 uncultured Syntrophaceae bacterium
ATTCGTCAACTAATTTGAAGATGATTCAAAAATAAAGACTCTTGGATAAGTCTTGAAAGCAGGGGGAAAAGGTCATTCCGGACAAGCGAAGCGCAATCCGCAACCCAGAGGTTTCGGGCAATCCTGGATTCCGCCTTCCGTGACTTGACGGATGAAATGAATTTTGCAGGGATCCCAATGATTTCAAAATTTATGGAAAAAGGAGGCGCCATTAGATGAAAAAAATCAAATGGATAGCATTTTTCTCCATCCTTTTATTATTCCCGATTTCTTCTTATGCTGCTTTGGACATCATGCGCGTCAGCCTTATCGAAGGGGAAGTGCAGATCTATACGGAGGAAACGGGGGAATGGGTTCCGGCTTCGATTAATATGCCTATTCAAGAAGGGGATCGAATTTGGGCAGCAGAGCGGGGACGGGTGGAATTGCATTTCAATGACGGCACCTATCTCCGCCTGGACCAAAATTCGGCCTTGGAAGTTCTCACCGTGGAGAAGAATTCTTATCAGCTCCACCTCTCCACCGGGCACCTGTTTGCCAATTACAGGGGAAAGGGTGGTACCCTTCTGCAAATTGATACTCCGGAGTCTTCGGTTCGGGTTTATGAGAAAGCAAAATTTCGGGTGGACGTCTTCGACTCCGGGAGGACGGAAATCACGAACTTTCGGGGCACGATCTATGCCGAAAGCCGGGAGGGAAGAACGGAGATTGAGAGAGGACGCGCCCTTTACATAACCGAAAGCGGGGATGCGGAATTCGGACCGCTGCCTCCGGCCGATGAGTGGGAAAAATGGAACCGCCAGAGGGATACTAAACTGGCGGGATGGAGACCTCCTTCCAAATATTTGCCCGAAGACCTGCGGTCTTATTCGAGGGACTTCGATGATAACGGCCGCTGGGTATACGCGGAAGAGTACGGGTATGTCTGGACCCCCAACGTGGTGATTTCGGTTGGGTGGGCCCCCTACCGTCTCGGAAGATGGGTATGGATCGGCGGCGATTACATTTGGATCTCTTATGAACCCTGGGGCTGGGTCCCTTATCATTACGGCCGCTGGTCTTTTGTCGCTTCCCTCGGTTGGTGCTGGGTGCCTCCGCTACGGGGAGCGGTTCACTGGGGCCCCGGGTATGTCGGGTGGGTGATCACCCCGACCCTTGTGTCCTGGGTTCCTCTGGCGCCGAGGGAAATTTACTATGGCCGCGGAAATTACGGACCTCACAGCGTGAATATCACGAAGGTCAATGTGACCCATATCAATGTGGAAAAGGTTGTTTATAAGAACGTCAGGGCCGCAAACGCCGTGACCGTAATTCATCGGAGTACCTTCGTAACCGGCAGACACGTGGATGTGAAGGTTCAGGAAAATCCATTTCTGCGGGAGAGAGTTCACGTCGGGCGGCCCAACATTCAGCCGCAGCGAGCGACAAAGATGCCTGTGGTGCGGGAAGTTCCCATGGATAAAAGGCCTCCGGCCCCCATCCGGGAGATAAAAGTCAGGGAGATAAAAGAAAACAGGCCCCTGACCCGGCAAAAGGAGGCTTCGGTCATGCGGCCGGGCGCTCCTGTGCGGGAAATGAACGTGAAAGTCAGAGAGGGAACGCCGGAAGTGCGGGCGGTGAAAAAGCCGGGGCAGCTGGGTCCGGTGAGAAAGGATCTGGAGAAGCCCGGAAGGGCAACAGCCGTTGAGCGGGAAATCGGGAAGTCAAGACCGGAGAGGATTCCGGGAAAGGCCCGAGAATTGAGGCCGGCGGAAAAAAGCGTTGCAAAACCGCGGATCGGCCAGCCGGTTGACCGGAGTATGGAGAGACCCAAAGACCTCAAGGGAGTGGCAAAAGAAAGCGAAAAGCCCCGGGTTCAGCCTCAGACAGATGGCAAGATTGAAAAGTCCCGACCGGTACAGCCTGCAGAGAGGAGGGTTGAAAAGCAGTTGCCATCTCGAATACCTGAAAAAAGGATTGACAGACCGGAAGGTCAACCGGTGCCGGAAAGGGAGATTGAGCGGCCCAGACCCGTAGAAAGGGAAATAGAAAAAGGATCCGAGCCCCGCCAAATGGAGCGGGGGATGCGGGGGCCGGAGAGGAAAGGAAAATAAAACCAGAGACCTTAAGGAAATCCGGCCAGGTTTTCTATTTGGGATTTATTTGATAGCCCTTTTTAATGGCACCTAAGGCACGACTTCATTATTCAGAGGCGATTTATCATGTGATTTTGCGTGGCAATGCATGCCAGGAAATCTATTTTTGTAAGTCGGGACATCTCTACCTTGAGTTCGGTAGCCAGGCATTTACTGATACGCTCCCAAAAGGATGTTGAATTAGGGCGAAGCATGGTTGAGTTAAGGCGTAAGATGTTGGAAATTCCAATATTGCAGGCCTGACCCCTGACCCCCAAGTTTTGGGGTAAGTCTATAAATCGAGAATACCGGTCGGGGTATTTCAGAAGGGAATAGGAATGACCCAGGAAGAAGATAAGGGCAGGTGTTTACTGGAAGGAGTTCGTATCCTGGAGGTAGCAAATGTGGTGGCGGGCCCCTTCGCTTCCTCCTTATTGGCTGACTTTGGGGCTGAAGTCATAAAGGTGGAACATCCGGGTTCAGGGGACACAATAGAATGGCACTAGTTTAAGGGTTTCGAGTATTTATTGCGATGAGGTATTTCCCGG
>CAZIDC010000525.1:0-2660 GCA_964537885.1 uncultured Syntrophaceae bacterium
ATTGAGGAACAAGGACCGACGGTCAAGAGGATCCGGGCGACCCATTGTGTGGATATGCTGGCGAGCGAGGCCGACCGCGAAAGAATCGCTCAGGAGATGGCGGGGGGTGAAAAGGTCTGGTGGATGGCGCCGGGCTGGATCAAGTTTCGCCACTACGTGTTTAAAGTGTGAACGATTGAGAAGGCAGTAAAAAATGATAAAAAGCAAATCTCCTCAGTCTGCCAATAAGAAAAGATACGCCGAATTGAAAAATAAAAAGGCCAAGAAGTGGATTTAGTCAAGCGTTACCGGGATCTTCTCGAAATAGCCCATCTGGTGAGTTGGTGCACGGAACGGGATTATCTGATTAAGAATTGTCTGGAACATATAAACCAGAGACTGGATAAGCGCGCCCGGTGTGCCCTCATGGAGGGGGGAGAATTGAAGATTTGCTGCTGGGTGGGCAGGTATGATTATCCGATAGAACGAGTTCCCATTTGCCGGGAAAGTATTGTTTGGAAAGCGGTAAAAGACGGGGAACCTATAAACCTGACCGACCCTCAAGAGAGTGAGGGATATCGACATACCTTGCCGGAGGAAGTCAAAATTAAGTCGATCATTCCGCTCTGGCATGTAGACTCTTTAAGTCAGGAGGAAAAAATAGTCGGGGCCTTAATCGTGGATTCCGGAATGGAAGGGACTCCTATTTCCATCGAGGATTTTGAATATCTAAAAGACGTGGGAGAATTGGTTGGCGCTGCCGTCGGCAAAGCCGATCTCATAGCAAAATTGCTTGAATGCTACCGAGGGAAGGAAGCCATGGTAATGGATACTGTGGATGCCTTCCGAAACCGGATCGCAGCCATCGGGACGATCTCGCGACGCATGGAACGAATGGCAAATAGGACAGCTTTAGCGCAGGAAGCTCGGGTTTTAATAAAAGAAGTACAGGTACTTGAATTCCACCTGGAACAATTCGAAAAATATTTGAAGAAGTGACTTCCAATAGTACGGGGGATAAGTGATGGTTATCCAATGTAAGAAATGTGGAAAGGAAATAGAAAAGACCAGGGGTTATGAATATCTGGGAAATGCATACTGCGAAGATTGTTATATGGATATCCTATCTCCTCCGAAGGCCTGTAATCCCTGGGCCGTTCATTCCGCCAAGACATTTTTAAAGGAGGGAGACCGGTTTTCCGTATTGACCCCCCGGCAGCAAAATATCGTTAATTACCTTAAAGAAAAAAAGGAAGCCACGTCAGAAGAGATTCTAAGGGACATGGTTCTTTCCGAAGCGGAATGGAGACGGGAGTTTGCCGTATTGAGGCATATGGAGGTCTTAGGAGCGACGAAGAAGGAAGGAAAGATTTACTATACGATGTTTAATAAAAACCCTGGATAAAAATTTTCCAAGGAGAAAAACCATGGCCGCCCAATATCACGAACCCCATGATGTCCTTTCCCAAAGGGCAAAGGAACTCCACCGGGCCTACGTTTGCCTCATCGAAGAGATCGAGGCTATGGACGGATACCAACAGAGGGTTGATGTGACTCAGGATAAGACATTAAGAAAAATCCTGGAGCACAACCGGGATGAGGAGAAAGAACATGCCTGCATGGTCCTCGAGCGGATCCGCCGAAACGATGAAAATTTTGCCAAAATAATTAGAGAGAAATATTGAAAGGTCTTTCCATTTCGACCATGAAAGATGGAAAGGAGAGCTATGAATTTGGCAACGAATAAGGATTTGCCCAGCCGAAAGCAGGCCTTTTTCAAAACCACCCAGGCTTTCAAGAAAAGCCTTCCTATTCTGGTTAGTGTACTAATGCTTTTGGCACTGGCAGACACCCTGATTCCCAAACAGGCGTATAGGCTGATTTTCACAGGAAATGAGCTCATGGATCCCTTGATAGGGGCGGCGATCGGGAGTATTTCCGCAGGCAACCCGATTATCAGCTACATTATCGGCGGTGAGTTGCGGCAGCAGGGAGTCAGCATGCTGGCCATCACCGCTTTTATTGTGGCCTGGGTAACAGTGGGAATTATTCAGCTGCCCGCCGAAGCGCTCATGTTGGGGAAAAGGTTTGCGATCGTCCGGAATGCGATCAGTTTTTTCATCTCCATTGTGATTGCGACTTTAACGGTTTTGACAATCGGAATGGCATGATAAAAAGAACCCCTGAGAAAGTTGGATTCGACGGAGCATTCTTTTTGCTGGCCGCGATCGTCTATGTGATTCTTGGTATTTATGATTTCGCCCTGTTGAAAAATGCTCTTTCCGCCCTGGCAGGATTAATCGCCCGAATCGCACCCATCCTTCTGCTGGTCTTCGGGGTCATGTTCTTAACCAACCTATTTTCCCAAAGCAACAGGCTTGTCAGGTTCTTAGGAAAAGGATCAGGGTTGCGAGGTTGGATGGTGGCCATTGGCGGGGGCATTGCATCATCCGGTCCCATCTACATGTGGTACCCGCTGCTTAGTGATTTGAAGGGAAAGGGAATGAAAGATTCTCTCATCGCGGCCTTTTTGTACAATCGGGCTGTTAAAATTCCCCTTCTCCCCATGATGGTTTATTATTTCGGATGGAACTTCGCTCTGGTCCTGTCAATCTATATGGTACTTTTTTCTGTGGTCAACGGAGTCCTGGTTCAAAGCTTGGCGCGGGAAGGATCGGAAG
>CAZIDC010000526.1:0-2659 GCA_964537885.1 uncultured Syntrophaceae bacterium
GGAGCGCTGGCGCTGACCACACTTCATTACAGCGAAGAAATACTTCCCGACGAGGACCTCCCGCCGAAGAAAGGAAAGATCGCGGCTGAAGAGCAAAGCCGGATAAAGGAAAGCATCGAACATAGGATCGAAGACTTTGACCCGGGGAAATATGCCAACGAGCGCCGGAAAAAGCTCACGGATCTCCTGGCGAAGAAGGCGAAAGAAAAAGCCCCGGTGGAGGCTCCCGTAGCGGAGGAAGAAGAGGGAGAAGGTCCGCCAGATCTGGTGGCCGCGCTGGAAGAAAGCATGCGGCAAGTGAAGGAGAACCGGTGAGCCGAACCTTCGTCGAGATGGCCGGGAGGCGGCTGTCTTTATCAAACCTTGAAAAGGACTTTTATTCCTCCTATGGTTTTACGAAGGCCCATGTTCTGGAATACTACCGACGGATCGCACCTTTCATCCTGCCCCATTTGCATGACCGGGCACTGACCTTCAAGCGCTATCCTGAAGGGGTGGAAAAAGATTTCTTCTACGAGAAGCGTTGTCCGCCTCATCGTCCGGCCTGGGTTAAAACGGCGGATATCCCCCAGGATGACGGAGAGCCGATGACGGTCTGCCTGGTCAACGATCTGGAGACGCTGATATGGGCGGAGAACCTTGCGTCGGTTGAACTGCATGTGCCGCTGGCCAGGGTCCATTCCCCGGAGACGCCCGATTCCATGGTTTTCGACCTGGATCCCGGCGATCAGGCAGGCCTTCGGGAATGTGCCCGGGTGGCGATGATCCTTCGGGACCTCCTTTCCCGGATGGGACTGGCGAGCTATGTCAAGACCTCGGGAAAGAAAGGCCTCCATGTGTATGTCCCCTTGAACCGCAAAAAAACGACCTTTGAGGATACCAAGACATTTTCAAAGGCCGTAGCAAGAATCATACAGAAACATTATCCGGACCTGGTGACCGCAAGAATGGCGAAGAAAGAGCGGAAAGCGAAGGTTTTTATCAACTGGTCGCAAAACGACGCTTCGAAGACGATGATCTGCGTCTATTCCCTGCGCGCCCGGGAAAAGCCCATGGTTTCGTTTCCGCTGGAATGGAGGGAGCTGGAGAATCCGGCCGGGCTCGGCGACCCGGAGAGTTTGCAGGTTACGCATTCGGGGGCCCTGAGCAGGGCCGAAGAAAAGGGGGACCTTTTTCGAGAGGTGCTCGTGCAAGAGCAGAAGCTTCCTGATCTAGGATGACTTTATGAAGAATAGAATATGCCACAGAGTACACAGCGCGGCAGAGCCGCAAACAAAGAAAAACAATGAACCACAGAGCACACAGAGATGACAGAGCGATATGAAAAATTTTTTCAAGATATGGATCAAGGCCCAGCTGCTCCCAAAGGTTTCTGCGATGAACACCGTTTATCCCAGAAATCCCCCCTCGCCCCCCTTTGGTAAAGGGGGGTTGGGGGGGATTTCACCTGTCGAGAGCCTGCAGGTCGAACGAGAGAATCGTTGCCGAAAGAAATTTTTCTTTACATAATTTGAATGCTTTTCTCTGTGACCTCTGTGGTTAAATGCTTTTTCTCGGTTAACAAGGAATGGACTTTTCAATATGGCATTAAGTGAATATGAATCCAAACGGGAATTCGAGAAAACGCCCGAACCGAAACCGGGCCTTCGGCATTGGGGGGATCGCCTCACTTTCGTCGTTCATAAGCACGCGGCCCGTGCCCTGCATTATGATCTCAGGCTGGAGCTGGAAGGGGTGTTGAAGAGCTGGGCCGTGCCAAAGGGCCCCTCGCTGGATCCTTCTTTAAAAAGGCTGGCTGTTAGGGTGGAAGATCATCCGCTTGATTACAAGGATTTTGAGGGCGTTATCCCGGAGGGCAGTTACGGTGCCGGAAGCGTTATCATCTGGGACAGGGGGTTTTATCGTTCCCCTGCCGCGCGGGATGAAAGCGAAAGTGAAAAACTTCTTCTGGACGGATTCAGAAAAGGGAACATGAAGTTTGTCCTCGAAGGGGAAAAGCTTCAGGGTGAATTTGCGCTGGTAAAAACGGGAAAGGACGGGAAGTCGTGGCTTCTTCTCAAGAAGAAGGATCGCCATGCGACTCAAGGAGACATTCTCAAGGAGAACCGTTCCGTCGTATCCCGGAAGACGCTGGAGGAGATGCTCGAAGCGGGCAGCTGGAAGCCCGCGGGCAAAGCCCCTGCCGCCTCGCCCAGTCCCCCGCGGGACGGAACCCTGAGCAAGGGCCAACGGCTGAAAGACGTCGCCCCCGTCGAAGGGTCGCAATCGTTCCAGCAAAGGAAATTGAACCAGATCCGTCTTCACGAGACGATAGAAAGGGAAGACCTGCATGATGCGCCGGTCAAACCGATGCCGCACGGCATAGAGCCGATGCTCGCGACCCTGGTCAAAGAACCCTTTGATCATCCGGATTGGATCTTTGAGGTAAAATGGGATGGGTACCGGGCCGTTGCCGAAATCCGGGACGCCGGCGTTGCGCTTTTTTCCCGGAACAGAATTTCCTTCGATAAGAAGTTCTTTCCTATTACCCAAGCGCTTCAGGAATTGAGATTTGACGCTGTGTTGGACGGAGAAATTGTTGTAGTGGATGACCAGGGACGTCCCGATTTTCAGATGCTGCAGCATTACCAGGACTCCGGAAGCGGTCATTTGCTCTACT
>CAZIDC010000527.1:0-2657 GCA_964537885.1 uncultured Syntrophaceae bacterium
GGCAATTTCGTCTTCTTTCACGACCCGATCCTCCTAAGGAAATTTCTACACAATCAATTTATTATTTAAAACTATAACACATGTAAAAAGGCTTAATAAAGATAAAAAAGGGAGGGCCCAAATGGCCCTCCCTTAGTGGAGGAGGTTGAATGAAGTTTTTAACTTACCACTTAGGGCCAGGACCGTAGCCCATTCCCATTCCACGGCCGGGACCGCATGCGCCCCTCATCCCCGGCCCGAATTTCCCCGGTCCGCCCGGGAAAGATTGCAACTGAGCTTGCTGTTCAGGGGTCAGAATTTGCCTCATATCCAGGCGATGCTTGGTGGCTTTCTCCTGAAGCTGAGCCCGCAGTCCATTGATTTCTTTCTGCTTGGCCAGAATTGTTCCTTCTTGGGGATTGGCCTGGCTCCAGAGCGTTCTGAGTTCAAGCCGTTTCTTCATGATCTCTTCCCGCAACGGGGCAGTCTCCTTGAAGAAGTTTTCGCGGAACGTCTGCATCTGCTTGGCCTGGTCAGCACTCAGGTTCAGGCCCGGACCCATGGCGCCGGGTCCATAACCTTGAACGCAAGGTCCATAACCCATCCCAGCACCCCTTCCCCAACCTTGAGCCATGGCCAACCCGGCGGTGGCCAACAGTGCTACTACAAAAACGGCAATCATCATCTTTTTCATTTTTTTCTCCTTTCTTTTACTGCCTTTGAACTCTTTAGATTGCAACGAAGATGCCAGGGGGAAAAGGAATGATTTTTTGCAATCTAACCTATTGAAAGCATAAATAATATTTTTTAAAATGCCGGCCAGGCAGGAATAGCCCTTTTAACAAGAGGGGGTAAAATTGTCGAGGCCATTCCCTTTTTCATTTAAAAATTCTAATCGTTTTAACCAGTTAAATTTTTTTTCGGCCTCGACAATTAATAACTTGTTCGACAATTCCGTCGAAGGTCAAACCCCCAAGCCGAATACACTTGACTTCAACATCCTTTTTTTAATAAATTAACAAAGCGCGGCATTTTCTCGGTAGAAGGGTAAAGAATTACTGTCCAAACCCCAAGTAAAACTATAATTGTAACTCCTAATCTTTGGGAGGTTGCTGTGAGAAGGAGTTTCTGGAAGGTGCCGATATAAAAGCCTCTAAGGGGGAAAACAACCTTTGGAGGCTTTTATATTTCGAAATTCAATACGGATCAATAGGAAACAATTAGAAGACATTACCACCCGGTGAAACATTATTAAACAATCAGCTTTCAATTAGGGGGGAGGTTAGTTATGTCCGTAATAACGATTTCCAGACAGTTGGGAAGTTTGGGGACAATAAACCGTGGATAAGTATGTGAAAGGTTCATTTTCTGAATAGAATATAATTGCTATCTTGGTTAAATTTTAGAAAATTCAAAAAGTGTTGATATTATTTTTATTTCTGGTAAAATCGAGCTGAATTTGGGAGTTGCCCTACTGGCACGCTTTACGCATTGGAGATTCGAAAAATGTCTCTATGATAATCAGCCATATGTCCTTCGAAGTTAATACACCAAATGCAAGCATGGTTCATCATCTGAAATATGGAGAAGCTGAGAAGGTTGTTGGAAAATAGATTGTGAGGTAAACTGAAGAGCCGTTTTGGAATCCAAGGTTCCTTTTTTTAATCCAAGCGAATAATGAAAAGGAGGGTTTGACATGATTCCCAGGTTCAAGAAAATTTTATATGCCACGGATCTTAGCGAGAATTCCGCTTACGCTTTCCGGTATGCCGTCAATTCAGCCCAACAACATGGTGCCAAGATTCATATTTTGCATGTACTGGAGGGAATTAAAGGCAACGTTTTGTCGGCCTATTTCGACATGGGGAAGCTCCAGGAAATCAGGGAGAAGGGGAAGGAAGAGATAAAGGATCGAATCCAAAAGAGGTTGGAAATTTTCTGCCAGAGAGAACTCATGGACGACCCCGAATGCCGGGACTTGGTGGCGTCCACAGAGGTCGTGGAAGGGGATCCGGCGGCTGAGATTTTGCGCCAGGCCGATGAACTGGGAGTTGATTTGGTGGTTATGGGGACCCACGGAAAGGGCTTGCTGGAGCATGCTTTTTTAGGGAGCGTAGCCGAAAAAATCCTTCATCGTATCAAGATCCCCGTCCTCACGATTCCTATTCCGAAAGAAACCGACATTCGAATTACCGTTTAGTAAAAGATTCTTTGAGGAATGGTTTCTAACAAAAGCCTGACCGTTTGCATTCAACCATGGGTAATTTCGTTCGGATTTCTTAAAGCTTGAAAATAGCGGAGATTATTTTCATTTATCGAATAACGTGCGCGAACTTAATATGTAACAGTTTAGTCCTTATGTTACCCGCTGCGGAAAGGATGCGGACCGTGTTGGCAGCGGGGAAACTGGGATATCCGGCAGCGAAGGTGGCGCGATTCCTTGGGGTGACGACATCGGCGGTGGTCCGTGCAGCTTATTCCGAGGATTTGCCGGAAATGGGAAAATACTCGTAAGTTCACTCAGAACCAACGTCCCCCTTTTGTGTCCCCCGTTGAATTCGGCTATCTCGTTCAGGACGGGGACGCCCGGACTTATACGCTCGCCCCCAAGCTCTTCCGGCTTACCGGACGCACCTGGACCCAGGAGCAGCTTGCCGAGATCGCCATGCCGTTTCTTG
>CAZIDC010000528.1:0-1263 GCA_964537885.1 uncultured Syntrophaceae bacterium
TAAAATCAATATCTTGAAATATTTCTATCTGCGTTTATCTGCGAAAATCTGCGTCCGTATTAATTAAAGGAGAAAGACGATGGTCAAAGGGAAGTCTATTTTCACGCAGGCGGTTCACGCGGGGGAACGAAAAGCCGAGGGGGAATTCCAGCCGGTCTCCACGCCGATCTTCAACACCGTAGGGTTTTTATATAAAGACCTGAAGGATTTGGATGCGGTCTTTGGCAATGAACGCGATGGGTATGTGTACGGGCGGTACGGCAACCCGACGAACTCGGCTCTGGAAGAAGCCCTGGCGGTCCTGGAGGAGGGAGAAGCAGCCCTGACCTTCGGTTCAGGAATGGCCGCTATTCATGCCAGTCTGCTGGCGGCCGGGGTTAAAGCGGGGACCGCGCTCGTATCGGCCTTAGACGTCTATGGGGCCACCTATGCTGTCTGTACCCGGCTGATGCCCGAGATGGGAGTTCGGGCTCATTTCACAGACGTGACGAACCTTGAGGGACTGAAGAAAACCCTATCGGACTTCAAACCTGCCGCTTTGATCCTGGAGACGATCTCCAATCCCTTGATGAAGGTCGCTGACATTCCAGAGATCAGCCAATTAGCTCGCCAGGTCGGAACAAAGGTGATCGTGGATAATACCTTTGCCACTCCCTTCCTTTTTCAACCCCTCAAACATGGCGTAGATTTCTGCGTGCACTCCACGACCAAGTACATCGGCGGGCATGGGGATGTCCTGGGGGGAGCCATCGTAACCTCTAAGGAAAATCGGGCAACCCTGCACGAGATCATCAAGATGACCGGAGCGAATCTGGGCCCCACCGAGGCCTGGTTGACTCACCGGGGTCTGAAGACCCTCCCTCTGCGTATGCGCCAGCATTGTTTGAATGCCATGGAGGTCGCCAGTTGGCTGGAGGCTCATCCCCGCATCGCCAGGGTAAATTATCCGGGCCTGGCCAGCCATCCCCACCATGAGCTGGCCAGGAAACTTTTTGCTTCCGGGTATTTCGGGGGGATGATTTCCTTCGAGATCAAAGATGCGGGGAAAAAAGAGGTCTTCCGTTTTATGGAAGCCCTGGAACTCATTCTTCCGGCGACCACGCTCGGCGACGTCTACAGCCTGACCCTTTACCCGGCCATGTCCTCCCATCGGGCCCTGAGCGCCGAAGAGCGGGCGAAGGTGGGAATCAGCGATCGTCTGGTCCGCCTATCGGTTGGTATTGAAGAGGCCTCGGAGATTATCCGGGACCTTGAGATGGCCTT
>CAZIDC010000528.1:1363-2651 GCA_964537885.1 uncultured Syntrophaceae bacterium
AGTGTAAATCCTGGGGCCTCATCTCCAGCAAACGGGCCACCCGTTCCTGGATGGGCGGATGGGTGCTGAAGAGCCGCATGAATCCCCCTGCCGATAAAGGATTCACGATATACATCTGGGCCTGGGCCGGGTTTACCTGCATGGGTATTTGCTTATTGTACTCCTCCAATTTGACCAGGGCGTTGGCCAGGGGCCGGCCGGCGCCGACGATCCTGGCGCCGGTCGCATCGGCCTGATATTCCCGGCCGCGGGAGATGGCCATCTGGATCAGCATGGCGGCAATCGGGGCGATGATCGCCATGAGAATGACCGCAACGATATTTCCCCCTCCCCCCCCTTCTTCGTCATCACCGCCTCGACCCATGCCCAGGAAGGCGCCCCACTGGGCCATGGTGGCTAAATAACTAATCGCTCCGGCAATAACCGCGGCCACGCTGCTGATCAGAATATCGCGATTGCGGATGTGGGCCAGTTCGTGCGCCAGGACTCCTTCCAGTTCTGCGGTCTTGAGGATTCTAAGAAGACCTTCCGTCACCGCAACGGCGGCATGTTCCGGATTTCTACCGGTGGCAAAGGCGTTGGGGGTGTCTTGGGAGATGATATAAACCCTCGGCTTGGGAAGGCCGGCCTGGACAGCGAGTCTTTCGACCATCTGGTGCAGGTCGGGGGCTTCCTGGATAGAGACTTCCTTAGCTCCGCTCATGGCCAGGGCGATCTTGTCGCTGAACCAGTAACCAATGAAATTCATGATCAAGGCCATGAACAGGGCGAAGTAAAGGCCCGATCGCCCTCCGAGGGCCTGGCCGATGAGCAATAAAAGGGCGCTAAGACCGGCCAGCAGGATAAAGGTCTTAAATGTACTTCCGGACATGTTTTTGTTCCTCCTTTGAAAGGCCAGTTATAAAACTGGGATATCTTGCAATAAAGTTACCAGAAGAGAGCAAAGCCCTGTTGCTTTTTGTAAGGCTTCAGTGGCCACGGCCCGCAGGGCCGGTTGATCGGTCGCATAGGCCGGAGAACGGGTTTTTTGAATCAGACTCTGCAGTCGATTCAGGTCGGTCGTCACCTGCTCCATAAGTTCCACTGCCGATACGGCTTTCCGCCCGCCGGGGGAATGCAAAACCTGTCGGATTTCCTGCAAAGAGAACTTCCGCCCCTGGAGCTGTTTGATCAAAGCCACGCGGTTGCGGTCCCCTTCGCTGTAGTGCCGGTATCCATGGCCCCGTTCAGGCTGTGCGGGATGCAGAAGCCCCTGGCGGGTATAAAAATCAATCGTCCTGGGGCTCAG
>CAZIDC010000529.1:0-2637 GCA_964537885.1 uncultured Syntrophaceae bacterium
TTGAACTACTTTCCTTTCCACTTGGGAGTGCGCTTGTTGAGAAAGGCGGAGATTCCCTCCTGGGCGTCTTCGGTCATGGCATTCAGGGCCATCATCTCCTTGGCATAATGATAGGCCCGCGCTTCCTCCGACTCAATCTGGTTGTAAAAAGACTGTTTCCCCAGGGCCAAGGTCAGGGGGCTGGCCTCGGCAATCTGTTTGGCCAGGGCAAGAGTCTCCCCGGCAAGCCGTTCAGGCGGGACCACTTTGTTCACCAACCCATACCGCTCCGCTTCTTCCGCGGAGATGGGCCGGCCAGTCAAGAGCATTTCCAGGGCGCGTTTCCGGCCCACCGCTCTGGAGAGCGGAACTTGGGGGGTATGGCAGAAGAGACCGATGCGAACTCCGGGGGTGGCGAACTTGGCCTCCTGGGAAGCAATTGCCAGATCACAGGCAGCCACCATCTGGCACCCTGCGGCTGTGGCCAGGCCCTGAACCTGGGCGATCACCGGTTGGGGAAGGCTCCGGATGGCTTCCATCATCTCCGTACAGGCATCGAAGATAGTCCGGTAGGAGACCGCATTCCCTTCGAGCATTTCGGAAAGGTCGTGTCCGGAAGAAAACACCCGGCCTTCCGATCGGATGATCAACACCCGCACCTCCGGGTTCTTTTTAACAGATTGCAAAAGATCGATCATTTCCGCCATCAGGTTCATCGAGAGGGCGTTTCTTTTCTCCGGGCGGTTCAGGATGATGAACCCAATGCCCTCTTCGACCTGAAAACGGATATCTTGGTATTTCACTTGAGCCTCCGCAAAAGAGCAACCTCGTGTTTCATTCGCTTGCGGTCATACCCTTTTTCCCCCCTGGGGGTGGAATGGAACTTCGTTGGTTTGGGAACCGGTATTCTGACTTTTGTCCGGGGTTTAGTCTTTTTGGGCATCGTCCATCAAGCCGCTTTTTTAGTCAGGCGTTTCAACCTTTTAATTTTTTTCCTGATTCTGGAAAGGCTTTTTTTATCATGCCCCTCCAGGAGCTTCCCCTTCTCGGTTTTCAGCTCCCGGATTTGTTTTTTCAATTCTTTTTTATCGACTTTGATTTTGACCGCAGCCTTAGCCTTTTTCTTCTTCGATTCTTTTATGGCTTCCCCCCGGGCTTTGTGGATGGCGGCGACGAGCTCTTCTTTTTTCAGCGCATGAACCCCGGTGATTTCAGGGTATTCCTTGAGGGCCAATTCTCGCAACTCCACGGCGGTCATTTTTTCCAAATCCACTATTTCCATCGATCGCTCCTCCTTCTCGTCAGCTTTTCCCAGAATGCCAGCGTGTCCTATGAAGATCTATTATCTAAATTCGGCAGGTTTGTCAATTGCAAAGTTCAAAAGTTAGGGGTCAAGGGGCCGAATCCTTGGCCCCTCGTTTTTTAAATTTCTGTTGCCCCTTTTGTAAAAATAAGTATGATAGGATCGAATGGTCTGAAAAACGGACAGCGGAGGTGCCGCCATGCAGAAGTGGGAATATATGGTCCGGAAGATGGATTTCAAGACTTTGACCCAGCCTTCCTTTGTGGAGCTGGAAAGGATGAGGCTGACCGAGTATGGGGAAGAAGGATGGGAATTGATCTCGGCCGTTCCTTCGCAGCAGGGCGACACCCTGATCATGTTCCTGAAGCGGCCGGTCGAGGAGCCTCCTGAAAAGAAAGAAGGATAGCGGGAAAAATTCGGACAGGGAAAACCTCCGTGGCCGGCGCCAACGGCGTTGAGAATTAACAAGGAAAGGAGTCTTTTCAATGGATAAAGTAATTGTCACCGTGGCCGTCACCGGCGGTCAAACGACCCGGGAGCAGCATCCCGGCCTTCCAGTGACCCCCGAAGAAATCGCCCGGGCCGCGTACGAATGCTACAATGAAGGAGCGGCAATTGTCCATATCCATGTGCGGGATCCCAAGACCGGAAAACGCTCCATGGAACTGGAGCACTATGTCGAGACCGTGCAGCGGCTGAAGGCTAAGTGCAATATGATCATCAACCTGTCCACGGGCCCCGGCGGGCAGCTCACCGTTGGTCCGGATAACCAGCCGCAAATGGACCGATCCTTCATGGCGACGCCGGAGAAGCGAGTGGAACACGTTGTGAAGCTCAAACCTGATCTTTGCTCACTGGATATTGGAAGCTCGAACGCGGGATTCGGGGTTTTTGTCAACGCCCAGGCCGTGATCGATAAAATGGCCGAAATGATCAAACAAGCCGGGGTAAAACCCGAGGTCGAGATTTTTGATGTCGGGCATATCCAGATTGCCAACCGGCTCATTAAACTGGGGCTCGTGGAGAAAAATGCCCATTTCCAGCTCTGCATGGGTACGAAAATGGGCGTACCGGCCACCGTCCGCGATGCGGTTTATCTTGCGGAATCCTTGCCTTCCGGAACAACCTGGTCGATTTTCGGCATCGGAGCATCCCATTTCCCCATGGTGGCCATGGGGGTTTTAATGGGCGGGCATGTCCGGGTTGGTTTTGAAGACAATGTTTATTTTAAGAAAGGGCAGCTGGCCAAAAGCAACGCCGAGCTGGTGCAGCATACCGCTACCATTATCCGCGACCTCCATAAAGAGCCGGCATCGGTGGAGGAAGCGCGGAAGATTTTGGGGTTATCCTGATTT
>CAZIDC010000530.1:0-2623 GCA_964537885.1 uncultured Syntrophaceae bacterium
GGGGGCGAATCAAGTTCGAACGGTATCCCGGCGAATCGCTGGCCAAAGCCGCCGAGCAGCTCGATGCCCTGGAGTCAGGAATGGCCGATGTTTCCCTATTTGTAACTACCTACACACCCGGGAAAGTTCCCCTGAATACGCTCACGGCTTTGCCTTTCTCCTTGCAATACTCTTGGGTCAACGCCACATCTTATTTCCAGTTAGTCCAAGAAATGCCCGAGGTGAAGGCCGAGTTTACCAAACATAAGGTCCAAGTGGTCTCGAGTTATGCCACAGGTCCCTATTATGTTTTCAGCACCAAACCAATCCGCACCTTCAGCGATTTCAAAGGCAAGAAGATTATTGGAACCGGACCATTGGCGGAATTGTTAAAGAGCGCTGGAGCCGCCCCGCTGGGGATTGTCGTTACAGAATCCTATGAGGCCCTGCAGAGGGGAACAGCAGATGGAGCCGTTTTCGGCCCCTCCGCGGCGGGGTCCTATAACATGGATGAGGTCTGTAAAAATCTTTTAAAGTTGCCCCTGGGCGGGGTATGCGGGCCCATCGGCATGAACCTGAATACCTGGAATCGGTTGCCCAAAGATATCCAAGCCATGATCGAGAGTCTCGTTCCGGAACATGCGAAGGCCCTCCACAAAATCTACCAGGTCGATGGCGATGGAAAATTTATGGAGAGGTTCAAAACCCGGGGATTGCAAATTACTGAACCTTCTCCCGAACTGATGACCGAGATGCGCCGCATCGCCCAGGACGTAGTTTGGGGAAAGTGGGCGAACGATCAAGAGAAGAGGAAACTTCCTGGGAAGAAGGTCCTGGAGGCTTACCTTAAACTGTTAGAAAAAAATGCAGCGGTTAATCCTTTTAAATAAAGAACTTTCCATGGGGTCAGAAACCGGGAGATGCAGATGAAGGTTTTCTTAACCCTCGAAAAATGGTTAAAAAAAATCGAGCGGGGTTTTTGTTACGGGGCAGCCGGGCTGGTATTGGTGATGATTTTTCCAACGACGCTGGATGTTATTTTGCGGTATATTTTCAACGCTCCCCTGCCGGAAATGTTCCAGCTCACCGAGTTTATGATGGTGGCCGTCGTTTACCTCGCCATTGCTTATGTCCAGCAATTGAAAGATCATATCAAGATTGAAATCGCCACCCAATGGTTGCCCCCCATGGTGCAAGAGCTTCTGGATCTCTTCGGCTTCTTGGTCGGGTTGGTTATCTTTACGATCATAACCTGGCAAACGGGCCGCTTAGCCTGGGAGGCCTGGGAAACACAGGATTACACCATGGGGATTGTCCAGTTTCCTCTTTGGCCGGCAAAGAGTATCCTGCCCATCGGCGTTGGTTTATTTTGCTTGCGGCTCCTTTTGGATATCCTCATCGGTCTTTTCCAATGGGTCCATTCGTTTGGGGAGCACAAGGGCCGACTGCAAGGAGAAAGATGAATGACCCCTGAGCAGATCGGCCTGCTTGGCTTGGGGAGTATGCTTCTCCTCCTGGCCCTGAGAGTTCCCGTAGCCTTTGCCATGGCCTTAGTTGGGTTTGTGGGTTATGGCGCGGTTTCGGGGATTACTGCCGCTTACAAGGTGGTCGGCATGGTCCCCTACACAGCCATTGCCACTTACGGTTTCAGCGTAGTTCCCTTATTTCTCATCATGGGCTCTTTTCTTTCCCGGGCGGGTCTTGTGTCCGACCTTTTCCGCATGGCCCGGCTATGGGTGGGCAATATTCCCGGAGGGCTGGTCCATGCCACGATTGTGGCCGGGTCCCTTTTTGCCGCAGCTTCAGGTTCGGGTTTAGCGGCGACGACCGTATTGGCAACCGTCTGTGTTCCCGAAATGAGAAAAGGCGGGGTGGACAAGGTTCTGGCCTGTGGGACAGTGGCTTCGGTGGGGCCAATTGACCAGATGATCCCTCCCTCCATCTTGATGGTGATCTACTGCATCATTACGGGAGCATCCTTAGGCCAACTGTTGATTGCCGGAATCTTGCCCGGGGTGCTGTTAGCCCTCGGGTTCATGGTCCTAACGTATTTCCGGGTGAAGAGAAATCCGCAATTAGCGCCTCTTCTTGGAGAAAAGATCTCCTGGAAAGAAAAATTTCGTTCCTTAAAAAACGTTTGGGGAATTGCTCTTTTGGCCATTTTGGTCTTGGGGGGAATATACGCTGGAGCCTTTACCCCCATTGAGGCCGGAGCGGTCGGAGCCTGTGGAGCTCTCATCCTGACCTTGGCCACCAAAGGCCAAAACTGGTTGGAAATAGCCCATTCCCTGCTGGATGCCGCTAAAGTTACCGCCACAATCTTTCTGATTATCGCCAGCGCTTTCATCTTTGGTTACTTTCTGGCAATCACCCGCATTCCCACGGTCGTCTCGGAATTTATCACCGGGTCGAACATTTTTCCCCTCGGAATTTTGATCGGGGTGATGATCATGTACCTGATTATCGGTATGTTTATTGACATGGTGGCGGCTTTGTTCATTACCTTACCGGTCATCTTCCCGGCTATGATGAAGCTTGGTTTTGACCCGATTTGGTTTGGGGTTCTGATTGTCATGCAATGCGAAATTGCTTTGATTTCCCCCCCCTTCGGCTTGAGCTTGTTTATCGTCAAAGGGGTGGTGAA
>CAZIDC010000531.1:0-2622 GCA_964537885.1 uncultured Syntrophaceae bacterium
AATCCGCCGTTTTCCTCCCTGCCGAATCTGGCCAAATCAAGCAGGTCTTTTTTCAAGCGGGATTCTTTCACCCGAATTTTGCTAACAAGCATTATTAACCCCTACCCGATTGGCCTGGGGGTAGAGGTGACAAGCCGCAAAATGTTCCGGGGCTACCTCAGTCCAAACGGGCTCATGTTCTTTGCATACATCCATTACCCGAAAACACCTGGGGTGGAATCTACATCCCGAAGGGGGATTAACCGGGCTGGGAACGTCACCCTTCAGGATCATCCGCTTCTTTTTTTGATCCGGGTCCAGCACGGGGACGGCCGACATGAGCGCTTGAGTGTAAGGATGGAGCGGGTTGGTCAGAAGTTTCTTATTCGTGGTCAGTTCGATGACCTTCCCTAAATACATGACCGCGATCCGGTTGGAAATATGATTAACAACGCTCAGGTCGTGGGCGATCAAAATATAGGAAAGCTGGAACTCCTTCTTCAAGTCGCCCAGCAGGTTGATCACCTGGGCCTGAATCGAGACATCCAGGGCGCTCACGGGCTCATCGCAAATAATCATCTTGGGTCTCAAGATCAAAGCCCGGGCAATGCCGATGCGCTGGCGCTGGCCTCCGGAAAATTCATGGGGAAAGCATCTCATTTTCTCCCGGTGGATGCCAACCTTGTCTAACATGTCCGCTACCCGGTCCGCCACTTCACTCCCGGTGGCCAGGCCGTGGGTTTTGAGGGCATCGCCGACGATATGTTCTACAGTCATCCGGGGATTCAGAGAGGAGTAAGGATCCTGAAAAATGATTTGCATCTCAGCCCGGAGCTTTTTCATCCCGGTGGGCTTCAATTCGGTAATGTCCTGGTCTTCAAAGAAGATCTTCCCTGCCGTAGGCTCAATCAAGCGGAGAATACTCCGCCCAAGGGTTGATTTTCCGCACCCTGATTCTCCGACTAACCCAAGGGTCTCCCCCCTTTGGAGGTCAAAACTCACTCCGTCTACGGCATAAACTCTTTCCCGGGGTCCAAACAGGGTTGTCCGTTTCAGCAAAAAATGCTTTTTCAGATTATGAACGCTTAAAAGAGGACCGTTGTTCATCAGGATTTCCCGGTGGCCCGTCCGCAGGCGACCCAATGGCCCGGTTCCATTTCCACTAAATCGGGGCTCCTTAATTTACAGACCTCCGCTGCCTCCGCGCAACGGGGATGGAAATCGCACCCCGGGGGCAAGGCATAGAGGCTCGGAACCACGCCCGGGATTTCCTGGAGCCGGGTTTGCTCTCCTCCAAGGTGCGGCACGGAGGCTAAAAGCTGCCGGGTGTACGGATGCAAAGGTTTATGAAAGATGGAATGCACGTCCCCGGACTCAACGATCTTTCCGCAGTACATCACGATCACCCGGTTGGCTACTTCGGCAATGACTCCTAAATTGTGGGTAATCATCATGATGGACATGTTGATCTTGGCCTGCAGGTCGATCATCAGCTCCAAGATCTGAGCCTGGACGGTCACATCCAAGGCGGTGGTCGGCTCGTCCGCAATGAGCAGCGCCGGGTTGCAACTGAGGGCCATGGCAATCATGACCCGCTGGCGCATCCCGCCGCTGAGCTGGTGGGGATACTCCCGGACCCGCCGGCGGGGATCGGGAATCCCGACGAGGTCGAGCATCTCCACGGCCTTTTCCTCTGATTCATTGGCCTTCAACCCCTGATGGAGCTGGATCGCCTCCTGGATCTGGTTGCCGATGGTGAAGACCGGGTTGAGAGAAGTCATGGGCTCCTGGAAGATCATGGAGATGCGGTTTCCCCGCACCTGCCGAATCTGGTCCGAGTTGAGGCGCAGGAGGTCCATTCCCTCAAACTCAGTCCGCCCCTCAACCAGCTCGCCTGGCGGCATGGGGATAAGTTGCAGCAAGGCCATTGCCGTAACGCTCTTGCCGCAGCCGGATTCCCCTACTACCCCCAGAGTCTCGCCTTGATCAATATGAAAACTGATTCCGTCCACCGCCCGGACCTTTCCGGCCAGGATGTGAAAGTAAATCTTTAAGTCTGTTGCCGTCAGCAGTCGGGCCATATCAGACTTGCTCCCGGGATCTCGGCTCAAGGGCGTCGCGGAGCCAGTCTGCCACGATGTTTATACAGGCCACAAGCAGCATCAAGGCCAGGCCGGGGAATATGGAAGCCCACCAGCTGCCGGAAAAGAGAACCTGGTAGCCGCGGGCAATCGCCAGCCCTATCGAAGGCGTAGTGACCGGCACCCCTAAGCCGAGAAAGCTCAAGGTCGCTTCCAGCATGATCACCCGGGGCACCTGAACGGAAGAGAGGATGAGGACGGGGGTAATGGCGTTGATCAGCAGGTATTTGACCATGATGGTCCAGGGCCCGAAGCCCAGGGCATGGGCCGATTCCACGTATTCCTTCTCCCGGATGGAAAGAACCGTCCCCCGGACCGTGCGGGCGTATTCGGCCCAGCCGGTGATAGCCAGAACGATGATCATCTTCCCCAGACCCTGCCCGAAAATGACCATGAAGCACATGGCTATCATGATCAGGGGCAAAGATAGCTGGACATCTACGGCCCGCATGATTATGGTCTCCCAGAAGCCGCGTTTATACCCGGCGGTCAGCCCCAGGGT
>CAZIDC010000532.1:0-2619 GCA_964537885.1 uncultured Syntrophaceae bacterium
GAAGATCGCTTCGGGAACGGCCCTCTTTCTCTCCCGGGGAGATAATTCAGGGACTCATGCCAAGGAGATGGGCATCTGGAAAGCCGCGGGAATCAATCCGGAGAAACAAAAATGGTACCAGCAGACCGGGCTGGGGATGGGGCAGACCCTCAACGTGGCGTCGGAGAAGAAGGCCTACACGCTGGCCGACCGGGGGACCTATTTGGCCCTGAAGAAGAATTTGAGCCTGGACATTCTGGTTGAAGGAGATGCCATTCTTCTCAACGTCTACAACGTGATTGAAGTCAATCCGGCCAAATGGCCCAAGGTCAATGCCACCGGGGGCAGGGCTTTTGCCGATTTCATGGTATCCAAAGAGGTCCAGGATATCGTCAAAACCTTCGGGGTGGACAAGTTCGGCTCCCCCCTGTTCTTCCCCGATGCCGGCAAGAAAGAAGAGGACCTGGGGAAGTAAATGGAGCTCATTTTTGAAGGAATCCTGAAGGCCTTTCATCTCCTTTTTACCCTCGACCCGGAGGTGTTGGGAATCACCCTCCTTTCCCTCCAGGTCTCGGGAACGGCCACCCTGATCAGTCTTTTTTTCGGCATCTCCATCGGGACGCTGGTGGCCCTGGCGGAATTTCCGGGACGAAGGCTGGTCGTAAGCCTGATCAACACGGGAATGGGCCTGCCGCCTGTGGTGGTGGGCCTCTTCGTCACCATTTTTCTTTGGAGAAATGGGCCGCTGGGATTTCTGGAAATCCTGTATACCCCATCGGCGATGATCGTCGCCCAGGCAGTGATCGCTACACCCATTGTGATGGGAATCACCCTGGCGGCGATCCAGGCCCTTCCCAAAAAACTTCGCCTGCAGATTCTGGCCCTGGGGGCCACGCGCCTGCAGATGGTCTGGATATTGGTCAAAGAGGCGCGCCTTCCGCTCCTGGCCGGAGTGATGGCCGGGTTCGGGGGGGTCATCTCCGAGGTAGGGGCATCGATCATGGTGGGCGGGAACATCAAGGGTTACAGCCGGGTTCTGACCACGGCCACGGTCATGGAAACCAGCCGGGGGAACTTCGACATAGCCATCGCCCTGGGGATTATTCTCCTGCTTCTTGCTTACTGCATCAACTTCGTGCTGACTCACATCCAGCAGAGGGAGAGGCCGAGGTGATCGCAATGGCGCCGCTTTTAGCGGTCAAAGAACTGCAGGTCCGAAGGGGGGGATCCCTGGTACTGGATATTTCCTCCCTGACGGTGGAGGAGGGGACCGTCCTTTCCCTCATCGGACCCAACGGGGCCGGCAAGACGACCCTCATGCAAACTCTGGCCTGTCTGATCAAACCACATGGCGGAGAGTTTTTCTTCAAGGGAGAAAAGGTTTTATCCAACCACGGCCTCCTCCAATATCGAAGGAAACTGGCCATGGTCTTCCAGGAGCCCTTACTCTTTGACACGACGGTTTTCCAGAACGTGGCCTCCGGGCTGAAAATCCGGCGAATGGATCGATCGGAAATCGAAAAGAGGGTGAAGCAGAACCTACAGCGGTTCGGAATCTCGCACCTCATAGACCGATCGGCACGCAAAATCTCCGGAGGGGAGGCCCAAAGAGCGGCCCTGGCCCGGGCTTTGGCCATCCAGCCCGAGATTCTCTTTCTGGACGAACCTTTCGCCTCTCTCGACCCTCCCACCCGGGAATCCCTGATGGAAGATCTGGAAAAGATCCTCCGCCAGACCAACACCACCGCCATCTTCGCCACCCATGATCGCATGGAAGCCCTGCGTCTTTCCGACCGGATTGCGGTGATGAATCAGGGCCGGATTTTTCAGATCGGCCCCCCCGACGAAGTCATGAATCAGCCCCGGGATGAATTTATCGCCTCGTTCGTGGGGGTGGAGACCATCCTGACCGGCCGGGTGGCCAGGAAAGGGATAGGCACCTTTATAGCCGCCATTGATGGGCAAGAGGTGGAGGCGGTGGGGGAGGTCGAAATCGGAGAGCCGGTGGTCTTCTGCATCCGCCCGGAAAATGTGACCCTCGTAGTTTCCCCCCATCCCAAGGGAACCAGCGCCCGGAATGTGTTTCCCGCCGTGATCACCAAAATCGTTTCCCTGGGCCTCTATTATAAAATTAACCTCGATTGCGGGTTCCCTCTCGTGGCCTACGTGACCGGCCATTCCCTGGAGAATTTATCCCTCCGAGATGGCTTGGCGGTCTCCGCCTCCTTCAAAGCCACCGCCATCCACGTGATCCGGAAAACAAAGAAACTTCCGGTCCCTTCTCCTTCTTCCCATGGGAAATGATCTTATTTGGCCAGCCACTTCTTGATCCGCGGGATCTCCTCGCCGGATCATTGGGGAAAGAGGCGCCTTTTCAGAAACGCGGAGAGCTTTTCAAACTCCTCGGCGACCTTGGGGAAAAGGAGCCGAAAGCCACCCATTCCTGGGATAGGGATCAGCATTATATTCCAAAGTCGAAAACATCCATTTTTTTCCGCATCCCACTATCCCTGGGATGCTTACCTTCAGTCGTAATAAAAGGTAGGAAATAGGGGGCAGAAGGAAGCGGTTAACCATTTTTTTAATACACCGACCTTCCCCCGCTGATGTCATAACACTGCCCCGTCACAAAGGAGGATT
>CAZIDC010000533.1:0-2612 GCA_964537885.1 uncultured Syntrophaceae bacterium
GGAAAAAATCAAATTAAGAAAGACAGAATAAAAGTTCCTTCAGCAGGAAAGGAGGGGCGCAATGATCAATAAAGTCATTCTCATCGGCAGATTGGGCGCGGACCCGGAGATCCGCTACACACCGAGCGGGGCGGAGGTAGCCACCTTCCGGATAGCCACCAGTGAATCCTGGACGAACAAAAGCGGGGAGAAAGAAGAGCGGACGGAATGGCACCGCATCGTGGCCTGGAGGGGGTTGGCTAAAATCTGCGGAGAGTATTTGAATAAGGGAAAATTAGTTTACATCGAAGGGAAATTGCGCAACCGATCCTGGGAGGACAAGGAAGGGAATAAACGGACCACGACCGAGATCGAAGCGACCGAGATGAAAATGCTCGGCGGACCCGGAGAGGCCACCCGGAAAACCAAGGAGCCGGAGACAGGGTATACTTCCCCTCCTGTAAAGGAGGAAGAGGACATACCTTTCTAAGCGATAAATTTTTTATGGAGGATCATTCTGGAATTTGAGCAGGTCATAGAATTGATCGGGGAGGAGTTAAAGGCGGTCGAGGCGGAGATGGCTCAAAATCTCTTCTCTGAGATCATCATGATTCCAACGGTGAGCCGCTACCTCATTGGCAGCGGGGGGAAGCGGTTTCGCCCTGCCCTTTTGCTCCTCAGCGCCCATTTGTGCGGGTATCATGGACCCCGGAGTGTGCCCCTGGCCAGCACAATCGAATTTATCCACACCGCCACCTTGCTCCACGATGATGTGGTCGATCGGGCTTTTATGCGGCGGGGAATGGCTTCGGCCAACTCCGTATGGGGAGATGGAGCAAGCGTTCTGGTAGGAGACTTTTTATTTACCAAATCCTTCTCTCTGATCGTGAAAGATGGCAACCTCCATATTCTTGAAGTGGTCTCCGGCGCTACCACCCGAATGGCCGAAGGCGAAGTGATGCAATTAGTTAAGATGGGCAATCCCGGAATCACCGAAGAGGATTATTATTACATTGTGATCAACAAGACGGCGGTGTTGATTTCCGCGGCCTGCCAGATCGGAGCCATTCTCGGCGGCGTTTCTTCCGAAAGGGGGAAGGCCCTAACCGATTTTGGCCTCAACCTGGGGATTGCCTTCCAGGTGATGGATGACACCCTGGATTATATTTCCGAAGAAGAGAGCCTGGGAAAGACAATCGGAAAAGATTTAAATGAAGGGAAAATCACCCTGCCGCTGATCCAAGCCTTAAAGGTCTGCCCTCCTGCTGAACTGGACCGCGTCACCTCCCTTATCAAGAATCCGCATCGTCAGGAAGAAGATTTGGCATACGTAATGAAGGTTGTGAAAGACCAGGGGGGAATCGATTACGCCATCCGGCGGGCTGAAGACTTCGTGGCTAAAGCCAAATCCGATCTTTCTCCCTTTCCGCCTTCCCAAGAAAAAGAAGCTCTTTTTACCCTCGCCGACTATGCCATCCGGAGAAAGTCTTAATAAAAAAGGGTTCAAGGGGTCCGGGATTCGAGGGTCCAAGCAAAAAAATAACAAATCCTTGAACCTTGATTTTAATCCCGCGGCAGATCCCGGTGGGCTGGGAGGAATCCGAGGCCATCGGCGGCGATGACGGCGCGGATGACGGCAGCGGCCACCGCTTCTTCAGCCATCAATCCTATTGTGTTGACATCTCCTTGCCCATCTCCCGCCGCAAGGGCGAAAATCAGGTCGCCGTCCACGGTGGAATGGATGGGTGAGATGGTTCGGGCAAAGCCGCTCTGGGCCATCTGGGCGACCTTGATCGTTTGGCGTTTGGAAAGCTTTACATTAGTGGCAACAACGCCCAGAGTGGTATTCTGAAAACCGGAATCCCGTCTGGGAAGGGCGACTCCTCCTTTGATCCGGGAAGCGGAATCGATGAACCTATCCGGATTTTCTGGATCTCTGGCCCCGGCGATAATTTTGCGTTTTTGCGGATCGACTACATCGCCGAAGGCATTGACGGCCACAAGAGCGGCCACGATAATTCCGCCGGGAAGGGCGATAGAGGCTGTACCCACTCCGCCCTTGGTGGCGAGCTGGATCCCTAAAAGCTTGCCAACGGTCGCCCCAGTTCCCACGCCCACGCTTCCCTCCTCAACCTTTCCGGATTGGCTATTCAGACAGGCTCGATAACCCATCTCCCTATCCGGCCGAACCCCCTTTTCTCCCAGTCCCAAATCATAGATAATGGCAGTGGGGACAATCGGGACTCTACCCGCCGCAGTCTGATAGCCAATAGATCTTTCTTCAAGATAGCTCATGACGCCTCCGGAAGCGTCCAGGCCGAAGGCGCTTCCCCCCGAGAGCAGGACGGCATGGACTTCATCGACGAAATGGGAAGAATGGAGGGAGTCGGTCTGGCGCGTCCCGGCGGCCGAACCCCGGATGTCCGCTCCCCCGATGGTTCCCGGAGGGCAAAGAACCACAGTGCACCCCGTGGCCCCTTTTAGATCTTGAGCGTGTCCCACCCGGAATCCCGGGATGTCGGTTAGGGCATTGTACATGTTGTCCGTCCTTAAGTTTTGGTAAAGATATTCCTACATCCATCGCGGGAAGAAGTCAAGTTCCCGCTCGACGCTGGCCAACGCCAGGGACCCTT